>NZ_JBYBHH010000010.1:0-242130 GCF_059025405.1 Pseudomonas sp. 5.2 | reverse complement strand
TGTCACCTGCAGGGTGCTGCCATCGATCACGGCAGGGTCCAGTGTCAGCAGGAAGGTGCCATCTGCACCCACAGTGCCAGTCGCCAGCACATTGCCGTCGGCATCACGCACCTGAACCGTAGTCCCCGCTTCGCCTCGGCCAGTCAGTTGGTGGCCAGCGAGACCGATCACCAAATCAACAGGGGCGTCCGGTGGCGTGGTATCGCCGCCGTCGATATCCGGTGCGGTGACGGAGCTGGCAACCGAGGTGTTGCCAGCTCCGTCAGTTGCGGTGGCCTGCAGTACTTCGCCATCGATCTGAGGCGGGTCGAGGTTGATGCTGAATACGCCAGTCGGGCCGACCAGAGCGCTGCCCAGCTCGGTGCCATCGGCGGCGAGAATACGAACGGTGCTACCCGGCTCGGCCCGGCCGGTGACAACGGTGCCGTTGGCGCTGACCGCCAATTCACTTGGTGCGGCTGGCGCGGTGATGTCCGGTGCAGTGATTTGTGCAGGCAGGGATGACAGACCCGTGTCATCGATGGCGACGACATCGAGCAGCTCGCCGTTGGCTTGTGGTGGATTGAGTTCAATGGTGAAGGTGCCGTCGGCACTGGCAATGGCGCTGCCGACCAGTGTGCCATTGGCATCATGGACCTCTACGCGGCTACCGGCCGGTGCACTACCGGTGAGGGTGGTGCCATCGGCATCGATGGCCAGGTCGCTTGGACTGGCGGGAGCGGTGGTCTGAGGTACGTCGTATTCAAGGGCAACCGAAGTGTTGCCACTTGCGTCGGTCTGCACAAGGCTCAGGTGTTCGCCCGGTTGCGCAGCTGGATCGAGGTCGATCAAGAACGTGCCATTGGCCAATACAGTGCCTGTGCCAATTACATTGCCGTTGGCATCACGCACTTGCACAGTGGCCCCGGCTTCGCCGCGACCGCTGAGGACCAGCCCACCAGCGCCGACCACGATGTTGCTGACGGCCGCTGGCGGAGTGATATCCGGCGCATCGAATTGCAGTGGGGTCGAGCTGTTACCAGCGGCGTCCACCAGACGAATGTCCAGCGCTTCGCCGTTCGCTTGAGCCGGGGAGAGCGTCAGGCTGAAGCTACCATCTGCGCCCACCAGCCCTGTTCCAATCACGTTGCCCGCAGCATCGCGCACTTGCACGGTTGCACCTGGTTCACCGCGACCAGTAAGGGTCACGCCTTCAGCCAAGGCGAGGTCAGTCGGCTGCGCAGGTGGCAGCAGGTCTTGCGAGGTGACCGAGCCTGGTTGCGAAACGTTGCCAGCAGCATCGGTCAGCGTCACTTGCAGGGTGCTGCCGTCGACTACAGCCGGATCCAGCGTCAGCAGGAACGTGCCATCTGCACCCACAGTGCCAGTCGCCAGCACATTGCCGGCGGCATCCCGCACCTGCACCGTGGTACCCGCTTCGCCACGGCCTGTCAGCTGGTGGCCAGCAAGGCCGACTACCAGATCCACAGGTGCATCCGGCGCCGTGGTATCCGGAGGCGTTTCAACATCCGGGGCCGTAATGCCAGCAGCCGGCGATGTATTGCCGGCTGCGTCCTGTGCGGTCACTTCCAATGCCTGGCCATCGGTCTGCGGTGGCTGCAAATTGATGCTGAACTGCCCGTCAGCCCCCGCCACCGCGCTGCCCAACAACACGCCACCTGCACCTCGCACCGCCACTGTCGAGCCGGGTTCGGCGCGGCCGGTGAGGGTGGTGCCCTGTTCGTTGATGGCAAGTTCGGTCGGTGCCAGCGGTGCCGTTGCATCCGGGGCGGTGACGCTGCCGGGGGCCGAGACGTTGCCCGCACCATCGGTCAGGGTGACTTCAAGGTTTTCGCTGTTGATCTGCGGGGGATTCAACGCAACGTTGAAGCTGCCATCGGCACCGACCGTGCCGCTGCCGATCAGGTTGCCCGCGCCGTCGCGAATATTTACCGTGCTGCCGGCTTCGCCGCGGCCCGTCAGGCGCAGGCCATCAGGGGACACCAGCAGGTCGATCGGCGTGGCCGGCGCCGTGGTGTCGCCTGGGTCCGAGCCACCACTGCTGCCACCGCTGCTGTTGTCGGCCGCCGCCGCCGCGCCGCCAATACCCAGCAGGCTGAGCCCGGCAATGGCCCAGGTCGGCATCGCGCTGCCCGCCACACCGATACCCGCGACCAGTTCATCCAGCGAGGCCACTTCGTCGAAAGTAAAGCCCGTGAAAGCCACCGCATCGTAGTTCGCATGCCACAGGGTGCCGTCCTCACCGACGAAGACGATGTCGCTGCCGACGCCGGCCTGATCCACGGCGAAGAAGTTGCCGATAGTGACCTTCTCGCCCGACTTCAGGGTGATGATCAGGTCTTGTCCGCGCTGGGTGACGGTTGCCACTTTATCGGGGGAAACCGGCATCTGCACGACGCCTGGCCCGTTGAGACTGACATTGCCCCAGGCACTCTGGGTGGCGACTGCGGATTGCTTATCGGCGACGACGATGTTGTCCATGGATGCTCCCTGCTGGTGTGCGGCTACACTGGCTCGGCTTCAGCGAACCAGGGCCGGCGCAACGTCAATGCAACGTGTTGCGCGCAGCCTCGACCATGACGGCCGTGATACCGGTGGTTAGGGAGATATAGCAGCCCAGCGAGAAGCAACCAGATGGCTTTCTGGGTTAATCCTTTTGTAGGTAAGCCTCAGCGAAGCCCCAGCCGACGCGCCAGCCGACTGAGGTTGGCGCGGTCCAGGCCGAGTTCGCGCGCGGCGGCGGCCCAGTTTTCCGCGTGCCTTTGCAGGCAGTTTTCGATCACTTGGCGTTGATAATGGTCGACGGCTTCACGCAATCCGCCATCGGGCAGAGGCGCCTCCAGCAGGGGCGAGGGGGAGGGCAGCTGGCCCGATGGGGGAGCGGCGCGCAGGTCCAGGTCGATGGCCTCAAGGGTGAGGATGCGCGGCCGTTCCGGGTGCTGGCCGAGCGCCTTGAGCGCCGAGCGGCCGATCAGGTGTTCGAGCTCGCGCACGTTGCCCGGCCAGTCATAGGCGAGCAGTGCAGCTTGAGCGTCGCTGCTCAGGCGCAGGCTGTTCAGGCCCAGGCGCGAACGGTTCTGTTCGAGGAAGTACCCGGCCAATAGCAGCACATCGCGCCCACGTTCACGCAGCGGCGGAACGTGCAACGGGTACACGCTCAGGCGATGGTAGAAGTCGGCGCGGAAGTTGCCGTTGCGCACTTCTGCAGCCAGGTCGCGGTTGGTGGCTGCGATCAGGCGGACGTCGACCCGGTGTTCGCGGTCCGACCCCAGGCGTTGCAGCTGGCCACTTTGCAGCACACGCAGCAGCTTGGCCTGCACGGTCAATGGCAACTCGCCGACCTCATCAAGAAACAGCGTGCCACCATTGGCCAGCTCGAACTTGCCGAGGCGTTCGCCGTGGGCGCCGGTAAAGGCGCCGCGAACGTGGCCAAACAGCTCGCTTTCCACCAGGGTATCGGGCAAGGCCGCGCAGTTGAGGCTGACCAGTGGTTTGTCGGCACGGTTGCTGGCCTGGTGCAGGGCTTGGGCGACCAGCTCTTTGCCAACGCCGGTCTCGCCGGTGATCAGCACGGTCAACTCGCTGCCGCCGACCAGGCGTATCTCTTCCACCAGCCGCTTGTGTGCCGCACTCTGGCCAATCAGCTCCTTGTCCTGGGCACTGGCCTGGCGGTAGAGCTCGGCGCGATGGTGTTCGTCCTCTGCGCGCAGGGCCAGGTGCTCGATGCGCTCGGCCACGGTCACCGTGGCGGCAGCCAGGCTGGCGAAAGCCTGTAGCGCATCCAGCTCATGGCTCTGGAACTGCCCGGGGGTCAGCGCGTCCAGGGTCAGCAGGCCCCAAGGGCGCTCATCGACCATCAACGGGCAGCCCATGCAGTCATGCACTTCAAGCGTGGCATCCGGGGCGTTGACCAGGCCGTCGTAGGGGTCAGGCAGGTCCGAGTCGCTGGCAAAACGGGTGGGTTGTGGGCGGCTGAGGAGGATCTGGAAGCGCGGGTGCTCGCTGACCCGAAAGCGTCGGCCCAAGGTATCGGCACTCAGGCCGTCCACTGCCAGCGGCACCAGCCACTCACCGTCCAGGCGCAGCAGTGCGGCGGCGTCGCACGGCAACAGCCCGCGCATGGCCTGAAGCAAGCGGCGGTAGCGTTCCTGCTCGCTCAAGTCGCGGGACAAGTCGCTGACCAGGGGGAGGAGGGCGGTGAGCAGTGGCTTTGCAGTCATAGGGACTCCTTTTGGTCATTATGACTATACGCCCGAGCGAGTCGTTTTGACATGACACGCGTCAACGCCCTGATTTTGCTGGGTATAAAAGTTGGCACGAATGGTGAAATACCCAAGGCAATCATTCGAAGCCATAGGCTCAGGAGTCGTTGCAATGCTCACTGCCGAACAACGTGCAATCGTCAAAGCCACTGTCCCCCTGCTGGAAAGCGGCGGCGAAGCGCTGACCACTCACTTCTACAAGATGATGCTCAACGAGTACCCGCAAGTGCGTCCGCTGTTCAACCAGGCCCACCAGGCCAGCGGCGACCAGCCACGTGCGTTGGCCAACGGCGTCTTGATGTATGCCCGCCATATCGACCAGCTCGAACAACTCGGCGGCCTGGTCGGCCAGATCATCAACAAACACGTTGCCTTGCAGATTCTGCCGGAGCACTACCCGATCGTGGGCAGCTGCCTGCTGCGCGCCATTGAAGAAGTGCTCGGCAAGGACATCGCCACCCCAGAGGTGATCGCGGCCTGGGGCGCCGCGTATGGCCAGCTGGCCGACATCCTCATCGGCGCTGAAGAAAGCCTCTATAAAGAGAAGGAGCAAGCCGCCGGCGGATGGCGTGGTACCCGCGAGTTCCGCCTGGTACGCCGCGAGCAGGAAAGCAGCGAGATCGTCTCGTTCTACTTCGCCCCGGTGGATGGCAAGCCAGTGCTCAAGGCCGAGCCAGGGCAGTACATCGGCCTGCAGTTGTTCATCGACGGTGCCGAGCAGCGTCGCAACTACTCGCTGTCGGCCCTGTGCGACGGCACTGAATACCGCATCAGCGTCAAGCGCGAAGCCGGTGGCAAGGTGTCCAACTACCTGCACGATGAACTGGTAGTGGGCAATACCCTGCAGCTGTTCCCACCTGCAGGCGACTTTACCCTGGCCGCCAGCGACAAGCCGCTGGTGCTGATCAGTGGTGGTGTGGGGATCACCCCGACCCTGGCGATGTTGCAGGCGGCACTGCAGACCCCGCGTGAAGTGCATTTCATCCACTGTGCGCGTAACGGCGCCGTGCATGCCTTCCGTGATTGGGTCGACGGCCTGGCTGAGCGTCATCCACAGCTCAAGCGCTTTTACTGCTATGCCGAGCCGCAAGGCGGCGCTGCGGCCGATGCCGTGGGCCTGCTGAGCGAAGACCTGCTGGCCGAGTGGCTGCCACGTGAACGTGACGTCGATGCCTACTTCCTGGGGCCCAAGACCTTCATGGCGGCGGTCAAGCGCCAGCTGAAGGGCCTGGGTGTGCCGGAGCAGCAGAGCCGCTACGAGTTCTTCGGGCCAGCGGCAGCGCTGGAGTAAAATACCCAGCAGTCCTAGCTGTTGTAGGAGCAGCCTTGTGCTGCGAAGAGGCCGGTGATCTCAGAAGATGATCTGAGCCATCACCGGCCTCTTCGCAGCACAAGGCTGCTCCTACCTGCTTATATACCGGCCTCTTCGCATCACCAGGCTGCGCCACCTGCTTATATAAAGGAGAGATGAAACAGCCCGCCAAGCTTTCATCTTTAATCCTCCTTTAATCACGGTATCCTTCACTCCCAGGTGTCGAGGGGCTTGCCCCTGCGCGGCACCCGGGTAGCCGCTTTTTTGCCGTGTGACGTTGAACCGACGTCACAATGGCCGGTCTCAGCCATCTCGGATAGCCCTGCGCAGTGCTATCACGTTGCCCCCTCGGCACGCTAAAGGCCCTGCCCAGCGTGTAGAATCGCGCACAGGCAGGCGGACCACGCGGCCACTCTCCATCCAAGGAACCGGCAATGAACGAACAAACATCGCGCCTGAATCGGGAACGGCGCTTTCTGGTGCTGCTGGGGCTGATCTGCCTGTCGCTGATCGGTGGCGCCCTTTATATGCAGGTGGTATTGGGCGAGGCACCTTGCCCGCTGTGCATCCTGCAGCGCTATGCCTTGCTGTTTATCGCCGTGTTCGCCTTCATCGCCGCCGCGATGCCCGGGCGGCGCAGCCTGACGGTCTTCGAAGGCCTGGTGGTACTCAGCGCCATCGGGGGAATCGTTGCGGCCGGCAACCATGTGTATATACTCGCCAACCCCATGGTCAGTTGCGGCATCGATACCCTGCAGCCGATCGTCGACGACCTGCCCCTGGCCAAGCTGTGGCCGCTGGCATTCCAGGTCGACGGCTTCTGCAGCACGCCGTACCCACCGATCCTCGGTCTGTCGCTGGCGCAGTGGGCGCTGGTCGCATTTGTCCTGACGGCCATTCTGGTTCCGCTGGGCATCTACCGCAACCGACGTCAGGCTTAGACAAAAGTCCCGAATTGCATGAGGTCTTTTGCACGGCGTGAGATGCGCAGAAAGTTGCTCCCCGCTTGATCCAGATCAATCACAAAGCCTTGTAGAATGCGGCTTTGAGGGCTACCCGGCGGGGTGCGACAAACTGTCGCGAAGTTGATTCTTCGGGTCGCATTGTTACGTATTCTGTAAAAGACTGTTGCTCAATAAGTCATAGTCAAGGGTTGGCGACCTATCTACAATCGCCCCCAATTTCCGTTCGGCACTGCTTGCGAGTCGCAGGATTGAAGGAAGCCCCAGCGCTCCCTTTTGCTGACTTCGTCAAGTTTCGCCCAGCGGCGATACCGAGCGGACACCCCTCCGCGTTTTCCCGCACCAAATGGACTTGGTCTGAAGTACAGGCCTGTTGCCTACGAAACCATAAGCACCGCTAACACGCTTGAGCCAAGGTCCTGCAGTCGGACCCCAGGCAGGAGCGAGTACGGGCGCGAAATGCCGCACTTGGCAGGACGAAGTGTTGGCTACCAAAACACAAATTGCATTGAAGCAAGCTGATCTAGAGGTCGTGAGATGAGTAAAAAGCGTTACCCCAGACTGTTTGGCATATTGCCCTTTTTAGGCATGCTTTTACTCAGTGGGTGCAACTGGACCCTGCTCGACCCGAAAGGTCAGGTCGGCATTGAGCAAAAGAACCTCATCCTCATCGCTACCGGCCTGATGCTGCTGGTGGTGATCCCGGTCATCATCATGACCGTGGCGTTCGCCTGGAAGTACCGTGCTTCCAACAAGGCGGCCACCTACACCCCCGACTGGTCGCACTCGACCAAGATCGAGGCCGCGGTGTGGATCATCCCGATCATCATCATCATCGCCCTGGGTTATGTCACCTACAAGTCCACCCACAAGCTGGACCCGTATCGTCCGCTGGATTCCGACGTCAAGCCGATCCAGATCGACGTGGTCGCACTGGACTGGAAGTGGCTGTTCATCTACCCGGAGCAGGGCATCGCGACGGTCAACAAGATCAACTTCCCGGCTAACACCCCGGTCAACTTCCGCGTCACCTCCGACGCCGTGATGAACTCGTTCTTCATCCCGGGCCTGGGCGGCCAGATCTACGCCATGGCCGGCATGACCACCAAGCTGCACCTGATCGCCAACGAAAACGGCGAATTCGACGGTATCAGCGCCAACTACAGCGGCGCTGGCTTCACCGGCATGAAATTCAAGGCTACTGCAACTTCCCAGGAAGACTTCGACAAGTGGGTCGCCGAAGTGAAGCAGTCGCCGCTGAAACTGGGCAAAGCCGAGTACGAAGCTCTGGCCAAACCTAGCGAATACAACCCAGTCGCGCTGTACAGCGAGGCCCCGGCAGAGCTGTTCCAGTCCATCGTCGACAAGTACGAAGGCATGAACCGCGGCAAGCCGGTCCACGAAGAAGCAGGCAGCAAAGATCTGGCCACTACCAAGGGTGTGGAATCGAGTATGCAACCAGCTGCCGGTGCAGAGGAGTAAGAGATGTTCGGTAAACTAAGCCTGGAGGCGATACCCTATCACGAGCCGATAGTCATGGTGACGCTTGCCATGATCGCGCTCGGCGGTATCGCTGTCGTCGGTCTTATCACCTATTTCCGCAAGTGGACCTACTTGTGGAGCGAGTGGTTGACGACTGTCGACCACAAGAAAATCGGGGTGATGTACATCATCGTCGCGATGATCATGCTGCTGCGCGGCTTTGCCGACGCCATCATGATGCGTACCCAGCTGGCTGCGGCCACTGGCGGATCCGAAGGCTACCTGCCGCCTGAACACTATGACCAGATCTTCACCGCTCACGGTGTGATCATGATCATCTTCATGGCGATGCCGTTCTTCACCGGCCTGATGAACCTGGCCCTGCCTCTGCAGATCGGTGCACGTGACGTTGCCTTCCCGTTCCTGAACTCCCTGAGCTTCTACCTGCTGCTGGCAGGCGTGCTGCTGGTCAACATCTCCCTGGGCGTCGGCGAATTCGCCAAGACCGGTTGGGTTGCCTATCCGCCGCTCGCGGGTATTCAGTACAGCCCTGGCGTGGGTGTCGACTACTACATCTGGGCGCTACAGCTATCGGGCCTAGGTACGACGCTTACCGGTGTGAACTTCCTCGTCACCGTGATGAAGATGCGCGCACCTGGCATGAAACTGATGGACATGCCGATCTTCACCTGGACCTGCACCTGGGCCAACGTGCTGATCGTCGCTTCGTTCCCGATCCTGACTGCTGCACTCGCACTGCTGACTGTTGACCGTTATCTGGACTTCCACATTTTCACCAACGAGCTTGGTGGGAACCCGATGATGTACGTCAACCTGTTCTGGGCGTGGGGTCACCCTGAGGTTTACATCCTGATCCTGCCGGCCTTCGGCGTGTTCTCGGAAGTGACTTCGACGTTCTCTGGCAAGCGTCTGTTTGGCCACCACTCGATGATCTACGCATCGGGCGCAATCGCCATCCTGGGCTTTGCCGTATGGCTGCACCACTTCTTCACCATGGGTGCCGGCGCGAGCGTCAACACCTTCTTCGGCCTGGCGACGATGCTGATCTCCATTCCGACCGGTGTGAAACTGTTCAACTGGCTGTTCACCATGTACCAGGGCCGTGTGCGTTTCACCGCACCGATGCTGTGGACCCTGGGCTTCATGATCACCTTCTCCATCGGTGGCATGACTGGCGTACTGCTGGCCGTTCCAGGTGCTGACTTCGTTCTGCACAACAGCCTGTTCGTAATTGCTCACTTCCACAACGTGATCATCGGTGGCGCGGTATTCGGCTACATCGCCGGTTTCGCCTTCTGGTTCCCGAAAGCCTTTGGTTTCACCCTGAACGAGAAGTGGGGCAAAGCTGCCTTCTGGTTCTGGATCTCGGGCTTCTACGTTGCGTTCATGCCGCTGTACGCCCTGGGCTTCATGGGCATGACCCGTCGTCTGAACCACTCCGACAACCCACTGTGGGAACCCTACCTGTACGTTGCCGTAGTCGGCGCCGTGCTGATCCTGTTCGGTATCGCTTGCCAGCTGATCCAGCTCTACGTTTCGGTCCGCGACCGCAACCAGAACCTGGACGTGACCGGCGACCCATGGGGCGGTCGTACTCTGGAATGGTCGACTTCGTCGCCACCTCCGTTCTACAACTTCGCCCACATGCCTGAGCAGGTTGGCCTGGATGCATGGCACGAAACCAAGGAAATCGGCGCTGCTTACAAGCCGGCAACCAAGTTCGACGCCATCCACATGCCGAGCAACACCGCTACCGGTTTGTTCATGGGCCTGTTCCTGACCGTCTTCGGCTTTGCCTTCATCTGGCACATCTGGTGGCTGGTAGGCGCGAGCCTGGTTGCAACCATCGCTGTCTTCGTTCGCCACGCTGCGCGTGACGACCAGGGCTACATGGTTCCGGCCGAAGAAGTGGCGCGCATCGAAGGCGAGCGTATGAAAGCGCTGGCCAAAGCAGGTGCTCTGCCTGCCGGCGCACGTGTCGAATCGTTTGAGCGGGTGTAATCAATGTCCAGTCAAGTAATCCACGGCGCTGCTCATGGTCACGACCATGGGCACGACGATCACCACCACGACTCGGGCCAGATGACCGTACTCGGTTTCTGGCTGTACCTGATGACCGACTGCATCCTGTTTGCGTCGCTCTTCGCTACCTACGCGGTGCTGTCCGGCAGTTTTGCCGGCGGCCCGTCGGGTCATGACATTTTCCAGCTCGACTTCGTAGCTGTTGAAACTGCCTTCCTGCTGCTGTCCTCGATCACCTTCGGCTTCGCCATGCTGAAGCTGTTCGATGGCAAGAAAGCAGGTGTACTGGGCTGGTTGGCTGTGACCTTCCTGTTCGGTGCCGGCTTCATCGCGATGGAAATCTACGAGTTCCATCACCTGATCGCTGAGGGCTTCGGCCCGCAGCGCAGTGGCTTCCTGTCGGCGTTCTTCGCGCTGGTCGGTACCCACGGTCTGCACGTGACTGCAGGTCTGATCTGGATGGCAATCCTGATGTATCAGATCAGCACCAAGGGCATTACCCCGACTGCCAAGACCCGCATGAGCTGCCTGAGCCTGTTCTGGCACTTCCTGGACGTGGTCTGGATCTGCGTATTCACCGTCGTCTACCTGCTGGGGGTTCTGTAATGGCTAACGCACACGACACTCATCACGAAGGTAATCACGGCAGCGTGAAGTCCTACATGATCGGCTTTGTACTGTCGATCATCCTGACCGCTATCCCGTTCGGCCTGGTGATGTACCCAAGCCTGCCGAAGAACCTGACCGTTCTGATCGTGGTCGCCATGGCTGTCATTCAGGTTGTAGTGCACCTCGTGTACTTCCTGCACATGGACCGCTCGAAAGAGCAGCGTTCCAACGTGTCGACGTTCCTGTTTACCACCATGGTAATTGCACTGCTGGTCGGCCTGTCGCTGTGGATCATGTTCAACATCCACATCGAAATGATGGCCAAGTGAGGTAAGACTGCATGTCCGTTAAGCACTTTATCCAAATCACCAAACCGGGGATCATTTTCGGTAACGTGCTTTCCGTGGCAGGCGGATTCTTCCTTGCCGCGAAGGGCCATGTAGACTTCGCCCTGTTCCTGGCGGTGGTGGTAGGTACTTCCCTGGTGGTGGCGTCCGGTTGCGTGTTCAACAACTGCATCGACCGCGACATCGACATCAAGATGGAACGTACCAAGAACCGCGTCATGGTCCAGGGCGGCATGTCGCTGCCCCTCGCGCTGATTTACGCCACCCTGCTTGGGGTGGCGGGTTTCAGCCTGCTGTATGTCCAGGCCAACCCACTGTCGGCGTTCTGTGCGCTGATCGGCTTCGTCGTCTACGTCGGTTTCTACAGCCTCTGGCTGAAGCGTAAATCGGTGCACGGCACCTTGGTCGGCAGCCTTTCGGGTGCCATGCCTCCGGTGATCGGCTACTGCGCCGTCAGCAACAGCTTCGACCTGGCTGCAGTGACCCTGCTGGTGATGTTCAGCCTGTGGCAGATGCCGCACAGCTTCGCGATCGCCATCTTCCGCTTCAAGGACTACAGCGCTGCCAACATTCCGGTTCTGCCGGTGGCTCGCGGTATTCTTGCTGCCAAGAAGCAGATCGTGCTGTACGTGCTGGCCTTCGTGCTCGCCACCCTGATGCTCACCCTCGGCGGTTACGCCGGCCTCAGCTACCTGGCCGTGGCAGCTGCCATGGGCTTGTACTGGCTGTACATGGCCTGGGGTGGCTACAAGGCCGAGGACGACAGCAAGTGGGCCCGCAAGGTGTTTGGCTTCTCTATCCTCACTGTCACTGCCCTGAGCGTGATGATGTCGGTGGACAGCCAGACTGCTGCGGACGTGCTGATGACCTACGCACGCTGATACCGCTGCCTGTTACACGAAAACCCCGGCCATGTGCCGGGGTTTTTTATGGGTGTTTTTCCTGTACCGGCCCTTTCGCGGGTAAACCCGCTCCCACAGGGTATTGCACAGGCTTCGAATCCTGTGTGGTCCCTGTGGGAGCGGGTTTACCCGCGAAAGGGCCGGTACAGGAAACATAAAATTCAGATTTCCAAAGAATACATCTGAAAAGATTTAACAAAACAGGAAATTGTCCTTTACAGATATCCTGTTTCGGCACTATCTTCTGATCCAGGCCGCCACATCGGCCAACGTCGCTCGGACGGTTCCGGGCGCTTACGTACTCAGAGGAAGCCATGGCCAACCCAGGTTCGCCGCGCCGCTTTGCGCGCATCGATCGTCTCCCCCCTTACGTCTTCAACATCACCGCCGAGCTCAAGATGGCTGCCCGCCGTCGTGGCGAAGACATCATCGACCTGAGCATGGGCAACCCCGATGGCGCGACCCCGCCGCACATCGTCGAGAAGCTGGTGCAGGTCGCCCAGCGTGAAGACACACACGGCTACTCCACCTCCCGCGGCATCCCACGCCTGCGCCGGGCCATTTCCAACTGGTACAAGGAACGCTACGAGGTCGACATCGACCCGGAAAGCGAAGCCATCGTCACCATCGGCTCCAAGGAAGGCCTGGCTCACCTGATGCTCGCCACCCTCGACCAGGGCGACACGGTGCTGGTGCCCAACCCCAGCTACCCGATCCACATCTACGGTGCGGTGATCGCCGGCGCCCAGGTGCGTTCGGTGCCGCTGGTGCCGGGTGTGGACTTCTTCAATGAGCTTGAGCGGGCGATACGCGAATCGATCCCCAAGCCGAAGATGATGATTCTCGGCTTCCCGTCCAACCCGACCGCGCAGTGCGTGGAGCTGGACTTCTTCGAGCGCGTGGTGGCCCTGGCCAAGCAGTATGACGTGCTGGTGGTGCATGACCTGGCGTACGCCGACATCGTCTACGACGGCTGGAAAGCCCCGTCGATCATGCAGGTGCCGGGGGCCAAGGACATCGCGGTGGAGTTCTTCACGCTGTCCAAGAGCTACAACATGGCCGGCTGGCGTATCGGCTTCATGGTCGGCAATCCCGAGCTGGTCAACGCCCTGGCGCGCATCAAGAGTTACCACGACTACGGCACCTTCACGCCTTTGCAGGTGGCAGCCATTGCCGCGCTGGAAGGCGACCAACAGTGCGTGCGCGATATCGCCGAGCAGTACCGCCAGCGCCGCAACCTGTTGGTGAAGGGGTTGCACGAGCTGGGCTGGATGGTCGAGAACCCCAAGGCTTCGATGTACGTGTGGGCGAAGATTCCGCCGGAGTATGCGCACCTCGGGTCGCTGGAGTTTTCCAAGAAGCTGTTGGCTGAGGCCAAGGTGTGTGTGTCGCCGGGCATCGGCTTTGGTGACTACGGTGACGATCACGTGCGCTTTGCCCTGATTGAGAACCAGGACCGTATTCGCCAGGCGATTCGCGGCATCCGCCAGATGTTCAGGGCGGATGGTTTGACCCGCAAGTAAACAGCGAGGGGCCGCGTGGCGGCCCCCGTTGTACCGTAGGGCGGCCTTCCGACTGCCTGCCGAATATTCACACCACTACCTTCAGCACTCATTTTCCTGTTCGGGTATTCAAATGAGTGTATTCACAGCGTATTTCTGCGGCACCGGTTCCCATCGCTTCGATGCTGCCAACCCCAATTTTTGGAACGGCGAGCTGGTCTCGACATTGGCCAGCAACGATCAGGGGCGCGAATTCGCCCACTGGATTGCGGTTGACGGGCCGGGTAGCGGCAACCTTCAGGATGACGAATTATTCGTTGAGCCAGGTGGCTACTTTAACTGGAGTGGTCAGTTGTTTGGCCGTGGTTGGGAAGAAAACGTGAGCCATGTGCTGAACGTGATCAAGGGTGAGAGCAGTTGGCAGCGCACCAAGCTCACTGAGGAAGCGTACACAAGGCTGAAAGACGCAGGCGTGGAGATCCCGGATGCGTCCGCCACGGCTTCCTGGTTCTGGCGCACTTATGAGTACGGCGATCGCCACCCGACCCCGCAGGCGCTGCAGGAACAGATCATCAAGATATTCCGCGAACCGTGCTTGCCCACCCAGGTCAACCTGGTGGGCTGGAGCCGCGGCGGCATCAGTTGTCATATGCTGGCCAATGCGATGGCTGAGGATCCGCTGCTGCGGGATATCCCAGTCAATATTTTTGCCATTGACCCGGTGCCGGGCACTGGCAACGTGCAGAGCAGGCGGGTCAAACTAGCCGGGAACGTCCATGAGTATGTGGGTTTCTATTCCCGGGATGAACGCTCCAATGGCTTTGCCTGTGTGATCCCAGCGGTCGAAAGCAACACGCGCATGTGCGTCTACCCAATGCCGGGCCGGCATGCCACTTTGGTGGGTAATGCATCGGCTGACGGGGCGAGCGACGGCAAGGTGCTGGTCGAGCCCGGGTTGATCGTGCGGCATTTCGCCGAAGTCTGCCTGACCCGTTGGGGTGTCGAACTGGACAAGTGCCTGGCGCTGGATGACAACCAACTGATGCAGCATCACTTGGCCATGGCGGCTGCCGATGAGCACTACCAGGCCATGCGCAGCCAGTCGTATACCGTCATCACCGAAGGCCAAAAAGACGACCGGCTGGTGCACTGCGGCGAAACCCGCACGCGCTTCAGCCAGGTGCGCAGCGACCGTTATGACCCTCGCGAAGGCCTTGGCCTGCAGCACTGGGATGCCAACACTTACAAGGCCCTGCGTTAGGCCGGGCAGGCGGGCAGCCGCTGTGCTGTTCGCCCGTTTTTCGGGCCGTGGGGTTTGCCGGATCAGCGGCAATTTTTTTTGCATTCCCCCTCTATCCAGCCGGCCCCGGTTGGAATGAAAATGGCGCCGCGGGCCCAGCCCCGATAACAACAACCTTCCCTCCGTGGCCTCATGTCCGAATATAACCCTTGCCTTGACTGCGGCGCCTGCTGCGGGTACTTCCGTGTGTCCTTCTTCTGGGGCGAATGCCAGTCTGCCGGGGGCGTTGTGCCTGACGACCTGGTGGTGCAAATCAACCCTACACGGGTCGCGATGATCGGCACCGATGCCAAACCTTGCCGCTGCGTCAGCCTTGCCGGCGAGATCGGTAAAGAGGTGGCGTGCACCATCTACGCCAACCGCTCGAGTCCTTGCCGGGAGTTCGATGCGTCGTGGGAGGGTGGGGTGCACAACCCGAGCTGTGACGATGCACGCGCGGCCTATGGCTTGCCGCCGTTGACCCCGCCTGGGGCCAACGAGCCGCATTGGCCGGATGATGATGGGGCTGAGGTGGCCTGACCTTTTTGGGTCGCGTGTGCCGGCCCTTTCGCGGGGCAAGCCCGCTCCCACAGGACCGTTGCAAGACCTGTGGGCGAAGCAAGTCACCGATCCTGTGGGAGCGGGCTTGCCCCGCGAAAGGGCCATCAGCTGTAAGAAGATTCTGAACTTGAAACCAAATGCTTCAGAAAGGCAGGCTTGTCGAATTATCCTACGGTGTCTGTCGGATGCCGCCTGATAGGCGGGGAAGTACTTCAGCGATAACTTCATGGTTCGCCCATATGGCGAGCGGGTGTGAGAACTCGTTGTTGGTAGTCGGCCTTTTTTATGGCAGCTGTGCGCGTGCAGGCTTCGGTCTGACCGTGGTGACTCCAACACGGGCTTCTCACCTCGCGCACGGCTGCCACCCAAATCTGTGAGAAGGACCAAGGTGGTTGCTCCTTGAAATGTCATTGGAGTTCACCATGAAAAAACTTGTACCTGACCCACCCACTTTCCCAATCCCTTACATCTCGATAATCGCCGACCTCTCCCATGCAGAGGCAAGGTCCCAGGCAGCCAAACTCATGGGCAGCCTTTCCCAAACCATCGAGCTTTACCTCAAAGCCGAAGACAGCCTGCAACGCAGCGCCCTCCTCGAAAACATGTCCGCCCTGACCGAATTGCTTCATGCGCTGTTCGCCCACATAAAGGCGCAGGAGGCAGTGGAATGAGCAATCACCTGAAAACCCACACCACCGCTGGCGTGGAGACGTTTCTCGAATTGTTCCGCATCGAACCGGGCATCCCCCTTGATCACGCGTTCGACGAATTGTCTGTGTTGCTAGGGTGCATACGCCACCTCAGCGAGGAGGCCGAGATGGAGGGCAACAAGGTTGCAGGCAGCGCTGCACGGATTCTCAGTGCCATGGCCAAGGCGCTGATCAACGACATGGAAATGGGGTTGAACCGGGGCGGTTGAGCCATACAGGGCCGCAGTGCGGCCCATCAGATGGCCAGGAATAGCTGGATGACCGTGCCGGAGGTACAACGCTTATCTAGGCCTGTAAGGTTGATTGATTCTTTGTCGCGTGCCGTGAGGTTGCCGGATTCTCGCATTTTGAGTATGCACCGGCAGGGCGCTGTGTACTTGTGCATTTGGGGCTACGCTAGCCAAGTCGGGATAGTTTTCTTCTTGTGTCGTAGGAAGTTCAAATATTTCATTTATCAACTGATTTGAACTATTCATTTCTTGTGCCTGGACTTTCGTATGCATTTTATCCTCCTGAACATAAGTTATTGCGATGTCGGTTTCATCTATTGACATTTGCAGATATCTTTTTGTCCATGCCTCATTTGTTGACCGATCTGCAGCGCGGCTGTACTTGTCGGCAAGCCTTTCGTGCTGTTCTGCAGCCTGTCTTGCATCCATTGCAAGCGCGTTGGCCTGCTTACTTCGTAAGCGGTGCTTTTCAGCACGGTGACGCAGCGCGCTGGTCTGCTTATGGATCGGATCGCCTGAATAGCGGGCAATTTGGTGCGAGGCGATTCGTTGCAAGCGTGTTCGTTCGCGACCGGTAGGGTCGTGATAATTAATTGGATCGTTAGAGCAGTAACAGTAACTGTTCAGCCCACCGCGCAAGAATGGGCTTAAGGGATCGGGTGAGTAAAATCTCATGGACGTAGCACTGTACATGCGATTGCCGTTACCAAGAACATATTGCTCGGTCAGCGTGTCTAGCCTTTCACCGCTAAAGGTTAGTGTTGGAGCATCCCGTTCGCGGGGTGAAAAAAAGCCGTAGGGGTTGTAATTCAATACTGTGTCAGCACCTACGCCGTAGGTTCGGATGACCGAACCTGCTAAGTCGGTTATCAGAAATTCAGTAGTACCTGATCTCATGGCTTTTAGCTGCTCCACAATAGAAAGCTTGCCAACACGCATGATGCAGGAAGCTTGATTACTGGGTTGAGTAAGCTTTAGCTGGTTGTTCTGGTAGAAATATCGGCGCTGCACGGCGATATAGCCTCGTGCCATGTCAATGGTAAAGGTTGCTCATCCACACACCCGACACAACTGGTATTTCTACTAGGCTGGTTGTACGGATTTGGGCAGCGCTCGACGGCAGTGTCACCTGTTTGTTAGCCCAGGCAGATTAGTTGGAAGCTGATGGATGCCCCAGCCGCCTCGCTTGACGTTAAACTGTCATCTCCCCAGCAATGGACAGGAGATCCGGCGTGACCCCACCCCGCAGTTTCCCCAGTGACCTCTGCCTCGACAGCCCCCGCCTGCAATTGCGCCCGATGCGCCATGGCGATGCCGCGCAATGGCTGGCGATCATGGCCGACCCCGAGGTCATGCGTTATTGGCACCATGCACCCTGGCAAGACCTCGCCGAGGCCGAAAGCGCCCTGGCTGCCGACCGTGAAGCCTATGCCAATGGCGACCAACTCAAGCTCGGCATGTACCGCCGTGACAACGGCGAACTCATCGGCATGGTCCAACTGTTCAACATCGATGACGTATCCCGCCGTGGCGAGATCGGCTATTGCCTGGCCAGCGCCGTACAGGGCAGGGGGTACATGGATGAGGCATTGACCTGCTTCATCGACTACCTCGCTCACACCCTGCACATGCGCCGCCTGGAGGGCGAGATCGACCCACGTAACCAAGGCTCGGCACGCACGCTCGAACGCCAGGGCTTCGTGCTCGAAGGCACCCTGCGGGCGCGCTGGTGCGTGGCCGGTGAGCTGTCCGACTCGGGCATCTATGGCCTGCTGCTGGAACCACCGGTTGCATAGTGTTATGGCGAACCTCGATTTTCATCGTCTGCTGGTCACCACGCTACCGGTGGTGACCCTGCGCGGCACTTACTAAACGCCTGGAAGCGGGGCAGGGCCTGGGTTATGGTCGCAGCCTGTCCCGTTTTCACCAGGTGTGCCCCTTTGCCCGTTTTCTACCTGAGCATCAGCCTGTTCCTGTACCTGCTCGCGCTGTTTTTCGATGGCGTGCTGATGAGTGGCGACCGCCACATGCCCGCCCTGCAGATGTTGCTGTACGGGCCATGGGGCATGCCCTTCGGGATGTATCAATGGTTTGCCAATCCGCTGCTGGCCGTGGCGATTCTTGCCCATCGACGTTTCCGTCGGTTGGCCTTGGCGTGCGGTGTGGCGGCGTTGTATCTGGCGGCCAGCAGTTTCGGAATCGACCGCCTGCCAGACAGCCAAAGCTACGCGTTTCATGACCGCACCGGTTTTGGTGCAGGCTTTTATCTGTGGCTCATTGCGATGGTGGTGTTTTGCGCGGGCCAGGCCTGGCATTGCTGGAAGGCCCGCAGCGCCGATGACATGCCCGGATGGCGCTGGCTCGATGTGGCCTTGATAGCAGCATTGGGTGTGGCGTTGTATGCCGCGACGCAGATGCCGTCGTTGCGTTTCGAGCCGAACAAGGTGCTGATGCCGCCGGAACAGCCACAGACATTTTGATATCCACAGGGGGAATAGTCATGAACAGGTATCACCTGACGGGCCTGGCGCTGGCGTGTGTGCTGCCGCTGGCCATGGCCGAAGAAAATTCGCCGAGCTACGGCCAATGCATGGACAAGGCGTCCAGCACAGTGGCCATGAGCAGTTGCATCCAGGCCGAGACCCAGTTGCAGGACCAACGCTTGAACCGGGTGTACAAACAGTTGATGGGCAAACTGGAGGCAGGGCAGCAGAAACGCCTGCGGGAGGTACAGCGCAAGTGGATCGCCTACCGTGATGACAACTGCACGTTCCACGTACAGGCCAGTGGCGGGACCATGGCGCAGCTGGAAGGCGGCGTGTGCGTGATGGACATGACCCGGGACCGAGCGGCCGAGCTTGAGCGAGTACTCAGCCCGGGGCAGTGAGGTTGCCTGTTCCGGCCTCATCGCTGGCAAGCCAGCTCCCACAGATGCGGCGCTAGCCTTGGAGGCTACATAGTTCGGGTGGGAGCTGGCTTGCCGGCGATGGGGCGCGAAGCGGCCCTGGTTTTATTTGCGCGGTTCGCGCCGCGCGCGGGCCTTGAGGTATTCGCGCACCTCCACGGCATCCCCCGCAAACTCGATACGCTCAGCCTTGGCATCGCGCTGATAGGCATACATCGGGTCGTAATACTCCTTCAGCAACCCTTCGATCCAGCCCCGGTGCAGCTCCACCGCGCCGCTGCGCTGTTGCTCATCCAGGGCTTGTTGCAGGATGGCGGACAAGCGTTGGCAGCGTTCACCACCCAGTCGCTTGTGGATATTGGCCATGCTCGACAGCATGCGTTCGGCAAACAGTCGGCGGCCCTCTTCGTCGCCGTGCACATCGACGAACTCTGCGCTCAGGTTGACCACGTAATCGCGCAGGATACGTTCAACACGCTGCTCGAAACTGTCCTCCAGCCATACCAACGGGTACTGCTGCATGCCTTGGTACAAGGCCAGCGGCACGGTGCAGCTGCCGACGATACGGCCTTCATCTTCGAGCACGAACTGCTCGATGCCACGCGCGCGCTTTTTCAGCACATCGATGGCCAGCTTGTTCTCGAAGCCGATTTGCGCGGGTTGCGCGGTGGCACGCTTGCCGAAGCTGGAGCCACGGTGGTTGGCATGGCCTTCAAGGTCCAGCCCATTGCTCAACTGGTGCAATACCTCCGTCTTGCCGGTGCCGGTGAGGCCGCCAATCAAAACGAAATCGCAGTGCGCCACGGCCTGTTCAGTGGTGTCCAGCAGGAAGGTGCGCATCGCTTTGTAGCCGCCCTTGACCCGCGGGTAGTCGATGCCCGCTTCCTCGCGCAGCCACTGTTGAACGATCAACGAACGCAGGCCACCGCGGAAACAGTACAGGTAGCCCTCGGGATGCGCCTTGGCGAAGCTGGCCCAGGCGTGCAGGCGGTCGCGCTTGATCGCGCCACTGACCAGTTGGTGGCCAAGCGTGATGGCGGCGGCCTGGCCTTGCTGTTTGTAGCAGGTGCCGACCTTCTGCCGCTCCTGGTCGTTCATCAGTGGCAGGTTGACGACGCCCGGGAAGGCACCCTTGGCGAATTCGATGGGCGCGCGCATGTCCATCATCGGCACGTCGTTCAAAAATAGCGGGCGAAAATCCGTGCAGTCGGGACGCATCAGATCACCTCGACCGCGTTGCTCTGTCGCTCACCCAGCGTGCCGATGGGCGACAGTTGCAGGCCCAGTTCGGCCGCCACGGCCAGAAACTGCGCGTCACCCTCAGGGCTGACCGCCACCAGCAGGCCACCGCTGGTCTGCGGATCGCACAGCAGGTGCTTCTGCTCATCGCTCAGGGCGCCGATCTTGTGGCCGTAGCTTTCGTAATTGCGCAATGTGCCGCCCGGGATGCAGCCCTCGGCCAGGTAGTGATCGACACTTGGCAGGCGCGGTACTGCGGCGTAGTCCAGGTGCGCGGTAAGGCCGCTGCCGTCGGCCAGCTCCACCAAGTGGCCCAACAGGCCGAAGCCGGTGACGTCGGTCATCGCCATCACACCCTCGAGCTTGCCGAAGCGGCTGCCGGGGGTGTTGAGGGTGCACATCCAATCGCGCGCCAGGCCTTGGTCCTGCGCGCGCAGCTTGGCCTTTTTCTCGGCGGTGGTGAGGATGCCGATGCCCAGCGGTTTGGTCAGGTACAAGCGGCAACTGGCGGTGGCGGTGTCGTTGCGCTTGAGATGGCGCTTGCTGACCACGCCAGTGACGGCCAGGCCGAAGATCGGCTCCGGGGCGTCGATGGAGTGGCCGCCGGCCAGCGGGATGCCAGCTTCGGCGCAGACCGCACGCCCGCCGCGGATCACTTCGCGGGCGACTTCCGGCGGCAGCACGTTGACCGGCCAGCCGAGGATGGCGATGGCCATCAACGGGTCGCCGCCCATGGCGTAGATGTCGCTGATGGCGTTGGTGGCGGCGATGCGGCCGAAGTCATACGGGTCATCGACGATCGGCATGAAGAAGTCGGTGGTCGAGACCACGCCGCGCTCTTCGTCCAGGGCGTACACGGCAGCGTCGTCGCGCGAAGCATTGCCGACCCAGAGGTTCGGGTCCAGGGCCTGGACGCCGCTTTCGGCAAGGATTACGTCCAGTACCTTGGGGGAGATCTTGCAGCCACAACCGGCACCATGGCTGTACTGGGTCAGGCGGATTGGCTCGCTCATACATACCTCAGCAGATCAAATTGTTGCGCGATTGTAGCAAAGCTGGCCATTGCGCCATGGGCACTTATACTTTTGACGGTCGGCACGGCTGCCGACCCTTTAGCTGCCAATGACCCGGAGATTGCCCATGCTCAAACGCCCTCTGGCGCTCGCCGCCGGCCTCGTGCTGTCCTGCTGTGCCGTTGTCGCCCAGGCTGCTGAAACCCTTCGGGTCAGTGCCATCCCCGACGAAGCGCCCACGGAGCTACAGCGTAAATTCAAGCCGTTGGGGGAGTACCTGGCCAAGCAGCTGGGCATGGAGGTGAAGTTCGTGCCGGTCGCCGACTACCCGGCGGTGGTCGAGTCGCTGGCCTCCGACCGCCTCGACCTGGCGTGGCTGGGGGGGTTCACCTTTGTTCAGGTGCACTTGAAAGACCCGAACGCCACGCCGCTGGTGCAGCGTGAGCAGGACGCGCAATTCACGTCCAAGTTCATCACCGCCAACCCCAATGTGAAGAGCCTGGCCGACCTCAAGGGCAAGTCGTTCGCCTTCGGCTCCATTTCGTCCACCTCGGGCAGCCTGATGCCGCGTTACTTCATGCTCAAAGAGAACAACATCAAGCCTGAGGAGTACTTCAGCCGTGTGGCCTACTCCGGCGCCCACGATGCCACTGCGGCCTGGGTGCAGGCTGGCAAGGTCGATGGCGGCGTGCTCAATGCCAGCGTCTGGCAAAAGCTGGTGGACGCCGGCAAGGTCGATACCAGCAAGGTGAAGGTGTTCGCCACTACCCCGACCTACTACGACTACAACTGGACCGTGCGCGGCAACATGGCGCCGGCACTCAAGGCGAAGATCAAACAGGCGTTCCTCGACCTGGACCCGGCCAACCCCGAGCACAAGGCGATCCTCGACCTGCAGGCTGCCAGCCGCTTTATCGAGACCAAGCCTGAGAACTACCAGGGCACCGAACAAGCCGCGCGTGAGGCCGGCCTGCTCAAGTGACGTCCGCTCCGGTGGCAATTCATCTGCACGATGCCAGCCTGCAGCATGGCCAGGTCCGCGCGCTCGACGCGATAAACCTGCGCGTGGAGCAGGGCGAGCGGGTCGCGATCATCGGCCCCTCTGGCGCTGGCAAGTCCAGCCTGCTGCACCTGATGGCCACTGCTATCCAGCCCAGTGCCGGGCGCCTGGCACTGTTCGGTGAACAGCCCTGGCAGTTGTCTGGCAGGGCGCGTCAGCGCTTGCGGGCACGGGTTGGCTTGGTGCATCAGGCACCGCCCTTGCCGCCGCGCCAGCGAGTTGTGACCGCAGTGCTGGCGGGGCGGTTGGGGCAGTGGGGTATCGTGCGTGGCTTGTTCAACCTGCTGTACCCGACCGATGTGCCAGGCGTGCGCCAGGCATTGGCCGAGCTGGGGCTGGCGGACAAACTGTTCGTCCAGTGCGGGCAACTGTCTGGCGGCCAACTGCAACGGGTGGGCATTGCACGGGTGCTGTATCAACGCCCGGACTTGCTGCTGACCGATGAGCCCGTTTCGGCGATGGACCCGGTGCTGGCCGACCACAGCCTGGCATTGCTCAACCGCCACGCCCAGGCCAACGGTGTAACGCTGGTGGCCAGCCTGCATGCGGTCGAGCTGGCGCTGGCGCATTTTCCACGGGTGATCGGCATTCGTGAAGGGCAGGTGGTGTTCGACAGCCCGGCCGAGGCGGTCAGCCCGCAAATGCTCGATGCACTCTATGCCAACGAACACTTGGCTTCGCCTCCCTTGCAGGGCCCTGCAGCAGTGCTGACGGTACAGATCCCGCGATGCTGAAGGCCCATGCCCGCGACCCGGCTGCCCTGCCACGGTTGCTGCTGACCCTGCTTGCTGTGGCGGTGTTATGGCCGGGCCTGCAGTTGAGCGAGCTGAACCCCGGCGTGCTGTGGCAGGCCGAAAACCGTCAGCAGATCGCCAGCTTCACCCAGGCGTTCTGGCCGCCGGCGCACGATGCCGCCTTTTTGCAGTTGCTGTACGAAGCCACCTTGCAGACCCTCGCCGTGGCCACGGCCGGCATGACCCTGGCGCTGGTGCTGGCGGTACCTGCCAGCCTGCTGGCCAGCCGTGCCTTGTCGTTGCGCGCGGCCTCCCGAGGCGGGCGGGCTGGGTGGTGGTCGCGGGTGCTGCGGCTGCCGGTACGCGGGCTGCTGATCTTTCTGCGCAGCGTGCCAGAAATCGTCTGGGCCTTGCTGTTCGTGCGTGCCGTGGGGCTTGGGCCAACGGCGGGGGTGCTGGCCATCGCCATTACCTACAGCGGCATGCTCGGCAAGGTCTACGCCGAAATCTTCGAGTCGGTCGACCAACGCCCGGCCCATGCCCTATTGCAGGCCGGCAGTGGTCGGCTGATGGCCTTTTTCTACGGCATCCTGCCCAATGCGGTGTCGGAAGTGGTGTCGTACACGGTGTACCGCTGGGAATGCGCGGTGCGTGCTTCGGTGGTGATGGGGTTTGTCGGCGCTGGCGGGTTGGGGCAGCAGATCGACCTGTCGATGCGCATGTTTGCTGGCGCGGAGGTGGCAAGCATGCTGCTGACGTTTCTGTTGCTGGTATCGCTGGCTGACCTGCTCAGCCGCTTTCTGCGAGGAAGGCTGGCATGAACCGGGCGATCAACCTGCTGGTGCTCGGCGTGATCATCGCGGCGGTGGTGGCCTCGTTCGCCTACCTGGAGCTGGACCTGCACGCGCTGGTCGGTGATGGCGGGCTAGGGCAGATGGGCGAGTACGCGGGGCGCTTCCTGCACCCGGACGTGACCGTCGAGCATTTGCGCGCGGTCTGGCATGGCGCCTTGGAGACTTTGGCGATGTCGGGCCTGGGGACTTTGCTGGCGGTGGTGCTGGGGATGCTGCTGGCGTTACCGGCGGCGGGCCGCTTCGGCTGGCCGCTACAGGCTGCGGCGCGTGTGCTGCTCAATGCCTTGCGGGCCATCCCGGAATTAGTCTGGGCGGCGCTCACCGTGCTGGCCGCAGGGCTTGGCCCGAATGCTGGGACCCTGGCCTTGGCGTTACACACCGCCGGCGTGCTCGGCCGCTTGTTTGCCGAGGCACTGGAAAACGCCCCGGCAGAGCCTGCAGCAGCCATTCGCTTGCAGGGTGGCAGCCAGGTGTCGGCATTCTGCTTTGGTACCTTGCCTAACCTGTGGCCGCAGTTGCTGGCTTACAGCCTGTACCGCTGGGAGAACAACATCCGCATGGCCAGCGTGTTGGGGTTTGTTGGGGCCGGTGGGTTGGGGCAGATGCTCTACACCACCTTGAGCCTGTTCCAGGAGGCGCAAGCCAGCACGGTGATCATCGCCATGCTGGTGCTGGTGTTGCTGGTGGATACCTTGAGTGATGTGCTGCGCCAGCGCTATGTGCGCGCCTGACTGGGGCTGCAGGGCAGCCCGCGCAAGCATCAAGTGGTCAGTTCGCCATGCTGCGCTTCCCGTTGCATCGACTCCAGGTTGCGCTCGATCGTCTCGCAGATGGTGTCCATCTGGATTTGGTGCTCGCTGAAGCGGAAGGGGCTTTGCAGGTCGGTGCCGATCCGCTCGATGGCCAGCAACATGAACCCCACCACCGTCGACGCCAGCGGTGTGAACCACTCCAGCGACTCGACCAGGCCCACCGGCACGATCAGGCAGAACAGCGTGATGAACAGCCGCGGAAAATACACATAAGGGTAGGGCAGCGGCGTATTGGCGATCCGCTCCATGCCGCCCTGGGCGTTGGACAGGTCCACCAAGGTCGACTCCAGCCGCGCCAGGCGAATGCTGTCCAGGCGCCCGGCCTGGTATTCCCGCGCCAGCAGGGCTGCCGAGCCACTGAGGATGTCGTTGGCGAAGTTGTTGGAGCGGTTGCGCCGCTCGAACTCCGCCTGCGGGATGAACGCTATCAGTTCATCCGGGCAGCGGTCGCCCTTGAGGTGCGCAGCCAGGCAGTTCACATAGGCGATATGCCGGCGCAGCAAGGTGGCCTTGATCGGGTTCAGCCCGTCATCCGGGTCATCGATCAGCGTCAGCGTCTGCCGGGCAAAACTGCGCGAACTGTTGACCAGCGCACCCCACAACGTGCGCGCCTCCCACCAGCGGTTGTAGGCGCTGCTGTTGCGAAAGCTCACCAGCACCACCAGCGCCGAACCCAGTAAGGTCAACGGAATCAACGGCAGGGTGAACTTGCTGTTGAAGAACAGCATGAAATCGATGGTGACCAGCACATCCCAGATCAGCAGCCAGAACAGCGACCAGCCGATGTAACCGATGGTCTTCACCACCAAGCGGTACTTGCGGGCGATGATCTCTTTCACACGGGGTACCTCGAAACGCGGGGGATGCAGGATCGGACGTCGAGGGATGGGTATGGTTCGGCAGCTGATGTTGCAAGACATTTTTTTGGACGTGTTTGAAAGAAAAAACTGACTGAGGTATCAGACGCTCCTGAATTCTCTTCGCAAAGGTGAAACGGCAAAGTAGACGGCTTCCATATCTCGCATGAATGTATTCAAAAGGATACAGAAAGTGGAAACCTTGGCGACTACAAAAGCGTTGGGGGGGTAAGTGAGCTTCGCATCAACGTTTCTGCAGGTTATCGAGTCTATTTCACGCGTAAGGGAGCCAAAGTGATTTTTCTGCTGGTGGGCGGAGACAAATCTTCCCAGACCGCCGATATCCTCAAAGCGAGAAAGCTGGTGGAGGAGATGAAATGAGCGAAAAGTTGATCCCTTTTGATATCGCCGACTTGCTTGACAGTGATGCAGCAATCAGCGAATACCTCAGCCAGGTGCTATCCGATGGCGATACAGATGAGATTATCCGGGCCATCGGTCATATCGCTCGGGCACGAGGAATGACACAAATCGCTGCACAGAGTGGGTTAGGTCGAGAAAGTCTCTATAAAGCACTTAGCCCAGGCGCTAAGCCCCGCTTTGATACAGTGCTTAAAGTCATACGTGCCCTAGGCGTGGAGCTTTTTGTTCAGCCCCATACGTCGTCGCATTAGATTTCGCAGGCTAGGCTAGTACCTGCCTCATCTGCACCAACGCCACTCGCTTCCCATCCGGCGCCTGGCGTTCTTCGATGCCGAACGGCACAAAACCGAGCTGTGGATAAAGCAGCAACCCCGCCGTGTTGTGATTGAAGCACGACACCCAAATCTCTCGCGCCGCAAACTGTTCGCGGGCCAGCTCGATCATGGCGGTTACCAGGTAGCTCGCCACCCCATGGCCGCGGGCAGCTGGCGCCACCACCACGTTGCCCAGGGCGCACACGCCGCCGTGCTCGGCTTTGTAGAAGTTGGCAAAGCCCAGCACCATGCCGCCGCCTTGCACCACCGTAGAGCCGTTGCGCTGGGCGATGGCGTCGGTCAATTGCACGGGGGTTAGGGGGTAGGTGGCTTTGGGGAACATGTAGAACAGTTCGTCCGGGCCCTGGGGGAAGCAGCAGATGGCGGGGATGTCGCTGGGTTGAACAGGGCGGTGGCTGAGGTGCATGGCAGGTCCTTTTGCAGTGCGTTGGCTGGCCGTTTGCGGCCAAGCCCCGCTCACAGGCTAGCACTGCCTCAGTGGGAGATCACCGTCGACTGCTCACGGCTTGGCCGCCACCGCCACAATCCCCTTGATCGCCGCAGGTGCATGAGGCTTGGCCTTGCGTGCCAGCAAGTACTGGAAGCGCCGCCATTCCTTGTCGATCTCGCTGTACGACATGAACACGCTGACACGCTCTTTATCGGCGAGGTCCGGGCGAGTGCGCGCATCGATCTCGTTCTTGGGGATGAACGCAATGTTGATACCCACCACCTGGCCATCATCAGCGAACACTGGCCCGCCAGACATGCCCTTGACCATCGGGCCGTCGTGCAGCGAGTAGAAGACACTGCCCGGCGTACCTTCAAGGCGCACCAGCGACGGCAACGCATGGCCCTTGCCCTGCACGGGAATCATCAGGCTGTTGAAGCCGACCGCCGTCACCGACTCACCCGGTACGTATTGCCGCCAATGCGGCACCTCGCTGGCCTTGTGCTTGAAGAACACCACATCGCCGAGGCCCTCATGGACCACGTTACGCAGGAAGGGGGTGTGTTTGGCGGTCACTGCGTAGTCTTCGTTCCACTGGATGGCGCTGGCCATCAGCAACAGCGGCAGCGGCGCACCTGAGGTGACCACGAAAGCTTGGCTGTAGACAGGATCGGAGACGTAGGACGTTGGCACTCCATTGCACCCACTCAGCAGCATCATTGCTGCCAGACAGGGCACGGTTGTTTTCATGTGTCACACAGTCGTGGAGAAATGGGGGCGCAAATATGGCTAAGAGCCATCATGCTGGCAATACTTTGTGCATATATCCGACGAGTGACATCTTAAGTAGGGGGGAGGGTAATGGCCAATAGATTCCCGGCATGGCTGCAGGGCTGACAGTCAGGCGTGCGGCGTCAATTTGATGGGTGGGTGGAGGCTGTGGTTTTGGTGCGCTTTTCAGCTGGGGTGAGCTGCGATGAGCTCAATTGAGCTGTATTCGAGCTGCATTGAGCTATATTGAGCTCTATTGAGCTGTATTCGGAGTTCCGATGACTTTGCCAAACAAAATTCTGAGTGCGCTGGAAGGCGAGCAAGCCCTGAGTTCTCGTGAAATTGCCGAGCTTTTGGGGCTCAGTTGGTCAACCGTCAAACGCCACCTTGATGTATTGATGGAGGCGGGGAAGATTCAGCGTGAGAGAGAAGGACGCACCGCCCGCTATCGGCTCGTACACGCATCTGCGACCCGTCTCCAAAGCATTCCCGCACAAGTTATCGCTTCAGATCTGCCGTGGTCTTCCGAAAGCATTAACCTACGCAAATCCTTGCTGCTTCCACTGGCTATGCGTGACGTCGTCACGTATCAGCGAGATCTGGTCGATAGTTATCAGCCTAATCAAACCACGTGGCTATCTCCTGATCTAGCGGAAACTCTGGAGGTTGAAGGCAGAATGAAGGGGCAGCAGCCTGCAGGCACCTATGCCCGGAAAGTGCTGGAGCCCCTGCTGATCGATCTCTCCTGGTCTTCATCGCGTCTTGAAGGCAACCGCTACACGCTGCTCGACACTGAGCGGTTGTTCAAAAGCGGTATAACCGATGGCGATCTGGATGCGGTGATGCTGCTCAATCATAAGGCAGCCATCGAGTTCATGATCGATGCGGTACCGGAGTATGGCCTCAACTCAGCGGTGATTCGCAACTTGCATGCCTTACTGATGCAGGATCTGCTAGCAGATAGCACTGCGTTGGGCAGTATTCGCCAGACCGTGGTGAACATCAGCGGCACCACCTATTTCCCCACCCAGGTTCCCACTTTGCTGGAGGAGATGTTCGAGCAGATTCTCGACAAGGCCAGGCAAATCAAGAGCCCTATTGAGGCGGCGTTTTTCTTGTGGGTGAACCTGGCTTATCTGCAGCCGTTCGAGGATGGCAACAAACGCACCAGTCGACTGGCGGCGAATATCCCGTTGATGCTCTACAACTGCTCGCCATTATCGTTCCTGGATGTGACACCCCAGGACTATGCACTCGCCATGATGGGGGTTTATGAACAGCGCGACATGGCTATGGCGGTTGATCTGTTCGTCTGGGTTTATCGTAGGTCCATCAAAAAGTATGGCGTCATGCTTGAAGCCATGGGTGTACCCGACCCCGTGCGTCTGCACTTTCGAGAGGTGCTGAACGAGGCAATCAATGCTGTGGTGCGCGACAGGCAGGCAGTAGGCGCAGTGGTCGCCGGGCTGTTGTTGTCGGAACACGAGAAGTTGCAGTTCGAACCGCTGTTGCAGGCAGAGCTGGATAGTCTGGCGCTGCATAACTGCGCCCGGTACCGGCTGGGCATGAGGCAGGTGCAAGCTTGGATCGAGGCGGGGCGGCCACGTTGAGTGGGCATTCCCCCAAAAACCTTGTCTTTTTTGTCCTTCGGCCGCAGTTAGCTGACTCCACAGAAAATTACACAAACAGTAACTTTCTGTGGAGTGTGTTTCCTCTGACTTCAAGTCCGAGGCATAGCGCCATCCGCGGCAATCAATCCTTGCTGGCGTTGAGCTTGCGCAGTTCTTCATAGGTAGCCGACTGCACGAACCAGAAGCCGGATACGATGCACCAGCTCAGGCTGCCAACGACGAAAATGCCCAGGCCAGCGAGGAAGCCGCTGGTGAACATGGCGACCAGCGCAAAAAGCCAGATCACGGCGAGGGAGATGTAGAGGACCAGGTTGTTGACGCTGATGACGAAATCTTTCACTTGCAAATTCCTTGTTGAAATCTGGAGAACGGCGCCCATCCAAGGGCTAGCGAATGATATCACAATGCCTTCATTGGGCTGCCCGCGGAGGCCGTTCCGGGTGCTGTCGGATACCGTGATGGGGGGAGGAGGTGGAGTAGGGGGCTGAGAAGTGCTTGCCGTGAGATCGAGCGCCGCCCGCGCGGCGCTTCGCAGCACAAGGCTGCTCCTACAGTTGTTGCGGGCCAATTATTCCTGGGGCATGGGCCCGCGACCCTCTTGGCGCCTGCCTCAACATTGAGTTGCACGAACCAGGCAATCGCGCGCCGGCCTCACTGACGTGACTGGCCCGAAACAACTGTAGGAGCAGCCTTGTGCTGCGAAGCGCCGCGCGGGCGGCGCTCGTTCTTGAGAGCGCTGCAGATCTGAAGGCATGCACCTGTTAGCCACAGTGCAATGCCATGGCGCGTACCTGATGCCGCCCCCAGCCAAAATCCAGGCGAAAAAAAACCGACCATAAGGTCGGTTTTTTCCGGATTTTGGTGCCCCGAGGGAGACTCGAACTCCCACTCCTTTCGAAAACGGATTTTGAATCCGCCGCGTCTACCAATTCCGCCATCAGGGCAGTGGCGCGCAGTATAGAGAGGTGCTTCTGGTCGGTCAATCGGGTTTCATGGTCAATTTTCACACATTGGGCTAAACTTCCCGGCCCTGCCGAACCGAACATCATCATGCGCGTCGCCGATTTTTCCTTCGAACTCCCCGATTCCCTGATCGCCCGCCACCCTTTGGCCGAGCGCCATGGCAGCCGTCTGCTGGTCCTCGATGGGCCGAGCGGCGCCTTGGTACATCAGCAATTCACCGACCTGCTCGACTATCTGCGCCCCGGCGACCTGATGGTGTTCAACAACACCCGGGTGATCCCGGCGCGGTTGTTCGGGCAGAAAGCCTCCGGCGGCAAGCTGGAAGTTCTGGTCGAACGTGTGCTCGACAGCCATCGGGTGCTGGCGCACGTACGCTCCAGCAAGGCACCCAAGGTCGGTGCGCAGATTCTCATCGATGGCGGTGGCGAGGCCGAAATGGTCGCGCGCCACGACACGCTGTTCGAGCTGCGCTTCACCGAAGAGGTGCTGCCACTGCTTGAACGCGTCGGGCACATGCCGCTGCCACCCTACATCGACCGCCCCGACGAAGGCGCCGACCGTGAGCGTTACCAGACCGTCTACGCCGAGCGTGCCGGTGCTGTAGCCGCACCCACGGCCGGCCTGCATTTCGACGAAGCGCTGCTGGAAAAGATCGCCGCCAAGGGCGTGGAGCGGGCCTTCGTGACCCTGCACGTCGGCGCGGGCACCTTCCAGCCGGTGCGGGTCGACAAGATCGAAGACCACCACATGCATAAAGAGTGGCTCGAAGTGAGCCAGGATGTGGTGGATGCTGTGCAAGCCTGCCGTGCCCGTGGCGGGCGCGTGGTTGCCGTGGGCACCACCAGCGTGCGTTCGCTGGAAAGCGCTGCGCGCGATGGCGTGCTCAAGGCCTTCAGCGGCGATACCGATATTTTCATCTACCCAGGCCGCCCGTTCCATGTGGTCGACGCCTTGGTCACCAATTTCCACCTGCCGGAGTCCACGCTGCTGATGCTGGTCTCGGCCTTCGCCGGCTACCCCGAAACCATGGCCGCCTATGCGGCGGCGGTTCAAGAAGGGTACCGCTTCTTCAGTTACGGTGATGCCATGTTCATCACCCGCAATCCGGCGCCACGCGGGCCCGAGGATCAAGCATGAGTCGCACCTGTCGAATGTCCTTCGAACTGCTGGCCACCGACGGCAAGGCCCGTCGTGGTCGCATCACCTTCCCCCGTGGCACCGTGGAAACCCCGGCGTTCATGCCGGTCGGCACCTATGGCACGGTCAAAGGCATGCTGCCGCGTGACATCGAGGCCATCGGCGCCGAGATGATCCTTGGCAACACCTTCCACCTGTGGCTGCGCCCGGGTACCGAGGTGATCAAGAAGCACAACGGCCTGCACGATTTCATGCAATGGAAAGGCCCGATCCTCACTGACTCCGGTGGCTTCCAGGTATTCAGCCTGGGCGCGATGCGCAAGATCAAAGAGGAAGGCGTGACCTTCGCCTCGCCTGTCGATGGCTCCAAGGTGTTCATGGGCCCTGAAGAGTCCATGCAGGTTCAGCGTGACCTGGGCTCGGACGTGGTGATGATCTTCGACGAGTGCACGCCATACCCGGCCGAGCACGATGTGGCGCGAACCTCCATGGAGCTGTCGCTGCGTTGGGCCCAGCGTTCGAAAAACGCCCACGCCGATAACACCGCGGCGCTGTTCGGCATCGTCCAGGGCGGCATGTACCAGGACCTGCGCATGCGCTCGCTGGAAGGCCTGGAAAACATCGGTTTCGACGGCCTGGCCATCGGCGGCCTGTCAGTGGGTGAGCCCAAGCACGAAATGATCAAGGTGCTGGATTACCTGCCAGATCAGATGCCCGCTGACAAACCTCGTTACCTTATGGGGGTAGGCAAACCGGAAGATCTCGTTGAGGGTGTGCGCCGCGGCGTCGACATGTTCGACTGCGTGATGCCGACGCGTAACGCGCGCAACGGCCATCTGTTCGTCGATACAGGGGTGATCAAGATCCGCAACGCGTTCCATCGCCACGATGAATCGCCGCTGGATCCGACCTGTGATTGCTACACCTGCACCAACTTCTCCCGCGCGTATCTCCACCACTTGGACAAATGCGGCGAAATGTTGAGCAGCATGCTGAATACCATCCACAACTTGCGCCATTACCAGCGCTTGATGGCCGGTTTACGCGAGGCTATTCAACAGGGTAAATTGGCCGCCTTTGTCGACGCCTTCTACGCCAAACGCGGGCTGCCTGTGCCGCCTTTGGGCTGACTGTCAGCACTAAAATATTAAAATTCAGTAATGGAGTGCCTCATGAGCTTTCTGATTCCCGCCGCTTACGCGGACGCAGCTGCACCAGCCGCCGGCCCAGCCGGTACCGGTTTTGAATGGATCTTCCTGGTCGGCTTCCTGGTCATCTTCTACCTGATGATCTGGCGTCCACAGGCCAAGCGCGCCAAAGAGCAGAAGAACCTGCTGGGCAACTTGCAGAAAGGTGACGAAGTTGTCACCAACGGCGGCATCGCCGGCAAAATCGTCAAAGTTACCGATGACTTCGTGGTGCTGGAAGTGTCCGACACCGTCGAGCTGAAGTTCCAGAAGGGCGCCATCGCCGCGACCCTGCCAAAAGGTACGCTCAAGGCTATCTGAGTTACCGGTTTTATTTTTCCAGTCGGGGCGCGCAACGCGCCCCGCGTCTTGAACGGGCGGCGTGATGCTGAACAAATACCCTCTGTGGAAATACGCACTGATCTTGCTGGTACTGGCGATCGGTTTTATTTATTCCGCTCCCAACCTCTACCCGGATGACCCGGCGGTGCAAGTCAGTGGTGCCAGTTCGGCGCTGCAGGTAAGCCAGGCCGACCTCGATCGCGTCACCAAGGCGCTGACCGATGCCGGTATTACCGTCAAGGGCGGCAGCCTGGGTGAGAAGGGCAGTGCGCTGATTCGCCTGACCAACCAGGAAGACCAGCTTCCAGCCAAGGATGTAGTGCGCAAGGCACTGGGCGATGATTACGTCGTGGCCCTGAACCTGGCACAGACCACTCCGCAATGGCTGCGCAACCTGGGTGCAAGCCCGATGAAACTGGGCCTGGACCTGTCCGGTGGTGTGCACTTCCTGTTGGAAGTGGACATGGACAAGGCCATGAGCGCCCGCATGAAGGTCTATGAAGGCGAGGTCAAAACCCTCCTGCGCAAAGAGCGCATCCGCTACCGCAGCCTGCCTCAGCAGGATGGCGGCATCATGCTGGGCTTCTCTGACGATGCAACCCGCGAGCAGGCACGTGCCCTGATCCGCAAGAATTTCAGTGATTTCGACCTGACCGCCACCGAGCGTAATGACCTCGCTGTGCTGCGTCTGGCGCTGACTCAGGCGAAAGTCGCCGAGATCCGCGAATACTCGATCAAGCAGAACCTGACCACCGTCCGCAACCGTGTCAACGAGCTGGGCGTGGCCGAGCCGCTGGTTCAGCGCCAAGGCGCCAACCGTATCGTGGTCGAGCTGCCAGGCGTGCAGGACACTGCCGAAGCCAAGCGTATCCTCGGCAAGACGGCCAACCTGGAGTTCCGCTTCGGTGCCGAGCCGGGTGCGTCCAAGGCGACCACCGAGGTCTTCGAGTTCCGTGAGGGCGGCCGTTCCGCCCCGGTCGAGCGTGGCCTGATCATCACCGGTGACCAGGTCACCGACGCCCAGGCCAGCTTCGACGAGCATGGCCGCCCGCAAGTGAACATCCGCCTGGATGGCCACGGCGGCGAGCTGATGAGCCGCGCCACGCGCAGCAACGTCGGCCGCAGCATGGCGGTGATCTTCATCGAGCAGAAGCCTGTCACTCGCTACGTCAAGCAGACGGTCGACGGCGTCGAGAAGGAAGTGCCGGTACAGAGCTTCCAGGAAGAGAAAAAGATCATCAGCCTGGCGACCATCCAGTCGCCACTGGGCAGCCAGTTCCGTATCACCGGCCTGAACGGCCAGGGCGAGTCGTCCGAGCTGGCGCTGCTGCTGCGTGCCGGTGGTCTGGCCGCGCCGATGTACTTCGCTGAAGAACGTACCATTGGCCCAAGCCTGGGTGCGGACAACATCACCAAGGGTATCGATGCGTCGTTGTGGGGCATGCTGTTCGTCTCGCTGTTCATCATCGCCATCTACCGCGGCTTCGGCGTGATCGCCACCGTCGCCCTGGCGGGCAACATGGTGCTGCTGCTGGCGCTGATGTCGCTGCTGGGTGCAACCCTGACCCTGCCGGGTATTGCCGGTATCGTGTTGACCATGGGTATGGCGGTAGACGCCAACGTGCTGATCTTCTCGCGTATCCGTGAGGAGCTCAAAGCCGGCATGTCGGTGCAGCGCGCCATTCACGAAGGTTTCAACCGCGCCTATACCGCGATCATCGACGCCAACCTGACCAGCCTGCTGGTCGGCGGCATCCTGTTCGCCATGGGTACCGGCCCGGTCAAGGGCTTTGCGGTCACCATGTCCCTCGGGATTTTCACCTCGATGTTCACCGCCGTCATGGTGACCCGCGCTATGGTCAACCTGACCTGTGGCGGGCGTGACATCAAGAAGCTGTGGGTTTGAGGGAGCTGCGATGAAAACCATCAACTTCATGGGCGTGCGCAATGTCGCGTTCGCCATCACTGTGCTCCTCACCGTCCTGGCGTTGTTCAGCTGGTGGCAGAAGGGCCTGAACTTCGGCTTGGACTTCACCGGCGGTACGCTGATCGAGCTGACCTACGAGCGCCCGGCCGACCTCAAGGCGGTACGTGCCGAGCTGGTCGAGTCCGGTTTCCACGAGGCTGTGGTGCAGAGCTTCGGCGCTACCACCGACCTGCTGGTGCGTATGCCGGGCGATGACCCGCAGCTGGGCAGCAAGGTTGCCGAGGCGCTGCAGAAGGCCGGCGGCGACAACCCGGCTACGCTCAAGCGCGTCGAGTTCGTTGGCCCGCAGGTGGGTGAAGAGCTGCGTGACCAGGGTGGCATGGGCATGCTCCTGGCCCTGGGCGGCATCCTTATCTACCTGGCCTTCCGCTTCCAGTGGAAGTTCGCCGTGGGCGCGATCATCTCGCTGATCCACGACGTGGTGGTGACGCTGGGTATTCTGTCGTTCTTCCAGATAACCTTCGACCTGACGGTATTGGCGGCGGTGCTGGCGATCATCGGTTACTCGCTCAACGACACCATCGTCGTATTCGACCGGGTGCGTGAGAACTTCCGCGTGATGCGCAAGGCGTCGCTGATCGAGAACATCAACGTCTCGACCACCCAGACCCTGCTGCGTACCATCGCCACCTCGGTGTCGACCTTGCTGGCCATCGCTGCGCTGCTGTTCTTCGGCGGTGACAACCTGTTCGGCTTCTCGCTGGCGCTGTTCATCGGCGTCATGGCCGGTACCTACTCGTCGATCTACATCGCCAACGTGGTACTGATCTGGCTGAACCTGAACAGCGAAGACCTGATTCCGCCAGCCAAGGCTGAGGGTGTGGACGAGCGTCCGTAAGGGCTTTTCCTGCGCCGTTTGGCGAATCAAGAGGCGCGAGTATTGAACTCGCGCCTTTTTTTTTGCTCCAAGGCAGGGAGAAGGCGGGCCAAGTCCCGCGGGTATGATCAGGAGGTTCACGTGAATAAATCAATGCTGGTGGGTGCGGTGCTGGGTGCTGTCGGTGTAACTGCCGGAGGTGCTGTGGCGACCTACAGCTTGGTGAACAAAGGGCCTGAGTACGCCCAGGTCACCGACGTGCAGCCAATCAAGCAGCAGGTGAAGACGCCGCGTGAAGTCTGCAAGGACGTCACCGTGACGCGTCAGGCGCCGGTCAAGGACCAGCACCAGATCGCGGGTACGGTAGTGGGTGCGCTGGCCGGCGGCCTGCTGGGTAACCAGATCGGCGGCGGTACCGGCAAGAAGATCGCCACCGTGGCCGGTGCGGTCGGTGGTGGTTATGCCGGTAACAAGGTGCAGGAAGGCATGCAAGAGCGTGATACCTACACCACGACGCAAACCCGCTGCAACACAGTCCACGACATCAGCGACAAGGTCGTTGGGTATAACGTGAAGTACACCATTGGTGATCAGGTGGGGCAGGTGAAGATGGACCACGAGCCTGGCTCGACCATTCCTGTGGACAAGAATGGCAAGCTGATCCTCAGCGAGAATCAGGCCGGGCAGTGATCGCCATCTGCTGAAATCCGTTGTATCTAAAATCCCTTGTAGGAGCAGCCTTGTGCTGCGAAGAGGCCGGTGAAAACACCCTAGATCTACTGTGTTTTCACCGGCCTCTTCGCAGCACAAGGCTGCTCCTACAGTTGGCGCAGCTATATCACTGGGTGAGCGGCTAGCAGCTTGCGAAGCCTGACGCGGTCCGGCTTGCCGGTGGGGGTTAAGGGTATTCGCTCGAGTGCTGTGACGTTGGCATTGATCCCCAGTCGGTCCAGCCCCCCGCTCAGCTCATTCAACCGCTCCAGGGCGTCAGCGATGTTGGCTTGCACCACCACCTGGGCGCGTCGACGATCCTGCTCGTCGACCAGTATCACCACCCGTTCGAATTTCATGGCCTGTGCAATCTGCGCTTCGAGGGCCGGTGCGAACTGGGTGCCTTGTTTCGTCAGCAGGGCATCGGTCGCACGCCCCATGGGCATCAGGCTGCCGTCGGCCAGGCGCCGGGCGATATCGCCGGTGGCGTAGGCTTGGTCCTCGCAGGGAATGGGGGGAGGTGGGAAGTACCCCGAGCCGCGGTGTGCGGAGCGCGCGATGATTTCGCCGACCTCCGGTTGCGCAGGGTCCAACGCTTTCAATGTGACCTCGACATCACCCACCGGGCGCATGCCGCAACCCACTTGCAGCCCAGGCGCGAAGTTGGCCAGGACCATGCCAAATTCCGTCGAACCATAGATCCGCTTCAGGTGCACACCTAAGTGGCGTTCGCACTCCAGCACCACATGGTCATCCAGGTAGGCCCCACCACAGAACGGTTTGCTCAGTGCTGGCAGGCGAATGCCGCGGCTTTGCGCGGCCTGGGCCAGCGCCAGGTACTGTGACGGCAACGCGCTCATCACGCTGATGCGTTGTTCGTGCAGGGTTTGCAGGGTGTTCTCGACCTGGGTGGCATCGCCCAGGTACAGCGTGGCGCCCGTCAGCAAGGCCGGGAACACATGCAGGTCCACCGCATGCCCGCCATCGAGGGTGTGGATGCTCAAGTAGCGGGCGCTGGCATCGAGGCCGGCGCTATCGACCCAGTGCATGATTTCCCGGTACAGCCTGTCCTGGCGCCACAGTGCAAGTTTGGGAGCCCCGGTGCTGCCGGATGTTTCCTGCATACGCATCAAGCCGGCGCAGTCACGCCAGGCGGGTGTCTTGAGGTTGACGGGTGTCGGCGAGTGCAGGGTAAAGCCAGGGATGCCCAGGCCCGCCGGCACGATGCCGGCTTCGGTCACCAGCAGGGCGGCACCGACCTGGCCCAGGCGCATGGCGCGCTGGTGGATGCTGCTGGCCACGCTTACAGGGCAATGAATCAGCCCCAGGCTGGCCATGGCGAACAACAGAGCGACATAGCCGCTACTGTTGCCCAGTTGGGTGGCAACCACGTCGCCTTCGCGCAGGCCTGCGGCGTGCAGCCTGGCGCGCAATTGATCGATATCATGCAGCAGTTCGCCGTAGCTGCGGGTCTTGCCATGGCTGTCGACGATCGCCGGGTGGTCGCGATGGCGTGCAACCATGCTGAAGAACTGTTGCTGGAACATGCAGGGGTCTCCTTGAGGGGCAGCCGAACTACAGCTTCAGGTGTCTTCCCTTGCCGTCCATGTGCAAAGCGGTGCAGCCTGCCGTATGCAGGCTGGTGCCACGCTAGTTAATAGGCTGCGCGCGGCGCCTGGTACCTCCCAGAACAGGGAGGTTGTGGTGCGCCTGGCAGTTTTATTACTGTCTTCGACCGCCTGCGTCGGGTGGGTAACTCGTCGGCAGGCACAATTCGCACGTTGATTTCAAAGTGCCACGTAACTATCTTATCGACCCACCTGAATGAGGGAGTCGATATTCCCTCGCGTGTCGTCTCGCCATGAGACCACCGTCAAACGGTGCCTACGAGGAAGGGAATGGCCCTACTGGTAATGGATGAGCTGCTGAAACTCGGCGAAATGGAGCGCTTTGAGGACTGGCTGGCTCACCTGAAAATCCTGACCCGCAAGCTGGGTTACTCGAACTTTTTGATCGGCCTCAAACCTGCCCCCACGGACGCTTGTCAGCAGGTGCTGATCTACAGTGATTACCCCGATGCCTGGCGTACGCGTTACGACGCCGAGTCTTACGCGGCAGTCGACCCGGTCGTTCAGCATTGCCTGAACGCCAACCGGCCACTGCTGTGGAACCGCGACAACTATCGGGGGCCCTCAGAGTCGGAGTTCTTCGAAGAAGCCGCAGCGCACGGGTTGCAGCAAGGGCTGGCGCTGCCCCTGCATGGCCCGCGGGGCGAGGCGGGCATGCTGTGCCTCAAGCCGGATGAGAGCGGCGAGCAGGCGACTGCTGCAATGATCCAGTCCTTGCCCATGGCAACCCTGCTGCGCGATTACGCGATGGAAGGGATGCTCAGGGCGCGCATTGAATGCTCCGAACCTGTGCACCTGACCACCCGGGAGAAAGAGGTGCTGCAGTGGAGCGCGGCGGGCAAGACTACCTGGGAAATCTCGATGATCTTGTCGTGTACGACCTCGGCCATCGACTTCCACTTCAAGAACATCCGCCGCAAGTTCCAGGTCAGCTCACGCCAGATGGCGGTGCTCAAGGCCATCCAGCAGAAGTCGATCACGCCCTGAGTATCACTGTGGGCGTTGGGCCAGGTCGCTCTCCTCGAGGCGGCCGCTGAGGTACAGGCGCAGCAGAATGTATACCGGCGCAGGCACTTGGCTGGTGCATTCGATGCGGCTGGCGCAGGCCTGGCTGATGCCAAAGCGCGACCAGAACTCGGTCTGGCTCTGCTTGAGGCCCAGGCGCAGGCTGATGGCTTGATGGGCGACCTCGCGTACGGCGGAGGTATTGAGTAGCTTCATCCGGAATCCATCCTGCAAAAGCCGAAAAATTAACAAGCCCGAGTAACTTCGGCCACCTCCCAAATTAGGTAGGATTTTATTTATTCAGCGTGAATATACCGTGGGCGGCAACTCCAACCCCTGCCGGTATTTGCCCCTATGCTTATCTCCATTGATCGCCGCACTAACATCGACCCACAAGCGCTGAATGCGATGCACAAACTTCGGGCGCGTATTTTCAAGGTTAAAAAGATGTGGGACATCCCACTGATCAACGACATGGAAATCGACGGGTATGATGCGCTCGACCCCTATTACATGATCATCAACCGCGAGGACGAGGCGGGTTATGTGTGTGGCTGCTGGCGCATACTGCCGACGACCGGCCCTAACATGCTGGCGCACACCTTCCCAGAGCTGCTGCATGGGCACCCGGCGCCGTGCTCCGACGCGATCTGGGAGCTGAGCCGCTTCGCCATCGAGCTGCCGGACGGCAACCGGTTCGGCTTCTCCCAAGGCACCACGCAAGCGATTCACGCCATCGTCAACTACGCCATCAGTTGTGAGGTGAAACAGTTCGTCACGGTGACCACGGTGGGCGTCGAGAAGATGTTGATTCGCCTGGGCCTGGATATCAGTCGTTTCGGTCCGGCATTGCAAATTGGCGTTGAACGCGCGGTGGCACTGCGCATTGAATTGAATGATAAAACCACGGCGGCCTTGGAAGCGGCAATCAATAGCAACTGCCATTGAATAGACGCCGGGTGTATTCACGCTGACTTGCCATCAAGTTGTATGTCCCTTGCCATGCACAGCACACTTATAGCGCCCATAAAAAAAGCACCCCGAGGGGTGCTTTTTTAATACAGCCAGCGCTTAGCGCTTCATGCTCTCTGGCAGGTGCGGCTGAATAGCCGTCAATACTGCTTTGAAGCACTTGATGTTGCCGGCGACGATGTGGCCTTTGTCGAGGAAGTCGTGGCCACCGTTGAAGTCGCTTACCAGGCCGCCTGCTTCTTGAATCAGCAGTACGCCTGCAGCCATGTCCCACTCGGCCAGGCCCGACTCCCAGAAGGCATCGAAGCGGCCGGCGGCGACGTAGGCGAGGTCCAGGCTGGCGGAACCTGCGCGGCGGATGCCGGCGGTCTGGCCAGTCAGGGCGCGGAACATGCCCAGGTAGTTGTCCAGGTCGGCCATTTGGTTGTCACGGAACGGGAAGCCAGTACCCAGCAGGGCGCCTTCCAGGCTGGTGCGCGAGCTGACGCGCAGGCGACGGCCATTGAGCTGGGCGCCGCGGCCACGGCTGGCGGTGAATTCTTCCTGGCGAACCGGGTCGAGTACCACGGCGTGCTCGAGGCGACCACGGTATTTGCAGGCGATGCTGACGGCGAAGTGAGGGATGCCGCGCAGGAAGTTGGTGGTGCCGTCCAGCGGATCGATGATCCACAGGTAGTCCTTGCCTTCTTCGCCGGTGCCCGCGTGCATGCCGGTCTCTTCACCCTGGATGGAGTGGTTCGGGTAGGCTTTGCGCAGGGCGTCGACGATTTTCTGCTCGGCGGCGCGATCGACTTCGGAAACGTAGTCCTTGGCCTCTTTCTCATCGACCTTGATGCTATCCAGGCGTTCGATGGAGCGGAAAATCAGTTCACTGGCGCTGCGAGCGGCGCGCAGGGCGATATTCAGCATAGGCTGCATGGGCGGGTCACCTGGAGATGTTAAAGAAGAAAGCCGATCATTCTAGCAGAAATCTTTGACGGCAGAAGTGTCACATTTGCTTTCATGGCGTTACGTCCGTCGGTTCTGTAAGATCGAAGGCCCTGATATCAGCCTCTGAGAGCACAACACCGTGCTGCAAAATATTCGTGTTGTTCTGGTCAATACCAGCCACCCCGGCAACATCGGCGGCGCTGCACGTGCCATGAAAAACATGGGCTTGTCGCGCCTGGTGCTGGTGCAGCCGAAAGAGTTCCCTGCGGCCGAAGCCAGTGCGCGTGCCTCCGGTGCCGACGATGTGCTGAGCAATGCCCAGGTCGTCGACAGCCTTGAGCAGGCGTTGGTCGGCTGTAACCTGGTCATGGGCACCAGTGCCCGCGAGCGCAGTATCCCTTGGCCGTTGATCGGCCCTCGAGAATGCGGGGCCAAGGCCGTGGAGCATGCGCTGGGCGGCGAGGAAATCGCCTTGGTGTTCGGGCGTGAACACGCCGGCCTGACCAACGAAGAACTGCAGCGATGTCACTTCCACGTGCACATTCCCTCGAACCCCGACTTCAGCTCGCTGAATCTGGCCGCCGCTGTCCAGGTGCTCTCTTATGAGGTGCGCATGGCTTGGCTGGCGGCCGAGGATGCACCGGCCAAAGTCGAGAAGGTTGACGCCAGCGAGCTGGCGACCATGGACGAAATGGAGCTGTTCTATGACCACCTGGAAAAGACCCTGGTGGACATCGGCTTCCTCGACCCCGAGAAGCCCAAGCACCTGATGGCGCGCCTGCGCCGGTTGTATGGGCGAAGCTCGGTCGAGCGTCCGGAAATGAGCATTTTGCGCGGCATCCTCACCGAGACCCAGAAAGTGGCTCGGGGCGAACCGCATAAAAGGAAGGGCTGACAGATGTTCGAACGTCTGCGTGAAGATATTCAAAGCGTATTCCACCGTGACCCCGCCGCGCGCAATGCCTTCGAGGTACTGACCTGCTACCCGGGCATGCACGCCATCTGGCTGCACCGGTTGGGTAATGCCTTGTGGAAACGTGATTTCAAATGGCTGGCCCGGCTGGTGTCGAACTTCGGCCGCTGGATGACCGGGATCGAGATCCACCCCGGCGCCACCATCGGCCGCCGCTTCTTCATTGACCACGGCATGGGGATTGTCATCGGCGAGACCGCTGAGATTGGCGACGATGTCACCCTTTACCAGGGCGTCACCCTGGGCGGCACCAGCTGGAACAAAGGCAAGCGCCACCCAACCCTGGAAAACGGCGTGGTGGTAGGGGCGGGGGCCAAGGTACTGGGGCCGTTCACTGTCGGCGCCGGGGCCAAGATCGGCTCCAATGCGGTGGTGACCAAGGCTGTGCCGGCAGGGGCGACTGCCGTCGGTATCCCAGGGCGTATTATCGTCAAGAGCGAAGAGACCGAAGTCGAAGCCCGGCGCAAAGCCATGGCCGAGAAGATCGGCTTCGATGCCTACGGCGTCAGTGGCGACATGCCTGACCCGGTCGCGCGTGCCATCGGCCAGATGCTCGACCACCTGCAGGCGGTCGATGAGCGCCTGGAGGGCATGTGCGGTGCGCTGACCAAGATGGGTAGCGACTACTGCGCCAAGGAGTTGCCGGCGCTGCCGGAAGATGACTTCACCGAAGTTGCCCAGGTCGCCCAGCGCGACACTCAGTCGCATTGATCGCGCCGCGCTGAAATCATAGTGACATACGGGGCGTGTACGCACGCCCCTCGTCTGCTACAATCGCGGCCGCCTCCCGATGCAAAACCCGACTAAAGCAGTAGGTCTTATAGTTGACTTAAATGCTCGGGAATCGCATACTCGCTCACATCCTGTAACTCCCGTGGTACCCAATAGCCATGCGACTGACTACCAAAGGCCGATACGCCGTGACAGCCATGCTTGACCTGGCGTTGCACGCGCAGCATGGGCCGGTGTCTTTGGCCGACATTTCCGAGCGCCAGGGCATTTCCCTCTCTTATCTGGAGCAGCTGTTCGCCAAGCTGCGCCGCAGCAGCCTGGTATCCAGTGTGCGCGGTCCAGGCGGTGGCTATCAGCTGTCGCGGGGCATGGAAACCATCCAGGTGGCCCAGGTCATCGACGCGGTCAACGAATCGGTCGATGCCACCCGTTGCCAAGGCCTTGGGGATTGCCATGCCGGTGACACCTGCCTGACCCACCACTTGTGGTGCGATCTCAGCCAGCAGATCCATGAATTCCTCAGCGGCATCAGCCTGGCCGACCTCGTCAAGCGCCGTGAGGTGCAGGAAGTCGCCCAGCGCCAGGACCTGCGTCGTGTCGCAGGCCGATCCGCCCAGTTGGACAAGATTGAGACGTCCGCCGTCGACTGACCGTTATGACAGCGACGAGCGACGCCACCGCCTGATAGGAGATATCCATGAAGTTGCCGATCTACCTCGATTACTCCGCGACCACCCCGGTCGATCCCCGTGTCGCCCAGAAGATGGCTGACTGCCTGCTGGTTGACGGGAACTTCGGTAACCCGGCTTCGCGCTCCCACGTATTCGGCTGGAAAGCCGAAGAAGCGGTCGAGAACGGTCGTCGCCAGGTCGCCGAGCTGATCAACGCCGATCCGCGCGAAATCGTCTGGACCAGCGGTGCCACCGAGTCCGACAACCTCGCACTCAAAGGTGTCGCGCACTTCTATCAGACCAAGGGCAAGCACATCATCACCTCCAAGATCGAGCACAAGGCGGTCCTGGATACCGCTCGCCAGCTCGAGCGTGAAGGTTTCGAAGTCACCTACCTTGAGCCAGGCGAAGACGGCATCGTCACCCCGGCCATGGTCGAATCCGTGCTGCGCGACGACACCATTCTGGTCTCGCTGATGCACGTCAACAACGAAGTCGGCTCGATCAACGACATCGCCGCCATCGGTGAGCTGACCCGCGCCCGCGGCGTGCTGTTCCACGTCGATGCCGCCCAGTCGGCCGGCAAGGTCGAAATCGACCTGCAAAAACTGAAAGTCGACCTGATGTCGTTCTCGGCGCACAAGGTCTACGGCCCTAAAGGTATCGGCGCGCTGTACGTCAGCCGCAAGCCGCGTGTGCGTCTGGAAGCGATCATCCACGGTGGTGGCCATGAGCGCGGCATGCGTTCGGGTACCTTGCCGACTCACCAGATCGTCGGCATGGGCGAAGCCTTCGCCATTGCCAAGCAGGAAATGGCCAGCGAGAACGCTCGCATCAAGGCCCTGAGCGACCGCTTCTTCAAGCAGGTCTCGGACCTTGAAGAGCTGTACGTCAACGGCAGCCAGACTGCCCGCGTACCGCACAACCTGAACCTGAGCTTCAACTACGTCGAAGGCGAGTCGCTGCTGATGTCCCTGAAAGACATCGCCGTATCGTCCGGTTCGGCCTGTACCTCCGCTTCGCTCGAGCCGTCGTATGTACTGCGCGCTCTGGGCCGTAACGACGAGCTGGCGCACAGCTCGATCCGCTTCTCCTTCGGCCGCTTCACCACCGAAGAAGAAGTCGACTACGCCGCGCAGAAAGTCTGCGAGGCCGTTAACAAACTGCGTGAGCTGTCGCCGCTGTGGGACATGTACAAAGACGGCGTTGACATCTCCAAGATCGAGTGGGCCGCCCACTAAGCAGTCGCCGGCAAGAGCGGCTCCCTGATGAGGAAGGAATTGCACCATGGCATACAGTGAAAAGGTCATCGACCACTACGAAAACCCGCGCAACGTCGGCAAGATGAATGCCGAAGACCCGGACGTCGGTACCGGCATGGTCGGCGCGCCGGCCTGCGGTGACGTGATGCGCCTGCAGATCAAGGTCAACGAGCAGGGCGTCATCGAAGACGCCAAGTTCAAGACCTACGGCTGCGGTTCGGCTATCGCTTCCAGCTCCCTCGCCACCGAGTGGATGAAGGGCAAGACCCTGGACGAAGCTGAAACCATCAAGAACACCCAGCTGGCTGAAGAACTGGCGTTGCCGCCGGTCAAGATCCACTGCTCGGTACTCGCCGAGGATGCCATCAAGGCAGCCGTTCGCGATTACAAGCAGAAGAAAGGCTTGATCTAAGTCGCCTGTTGCGAGGTAAGGAGTTCTGATGGCTATCAGCATGACAGAAGCCGCCGCCAACCACGTGCGGCGTTCCCTGGAAGGGCGCGGCAAGGGTGAAGGCATTCGCCTGGCCGTACGCACCACCGGCTGTTCGGGCCTGGCCTATGTGCTGGAGTTCGTCGACGAAGTGGCGGGCGAAGACCAGGTATTCGAGAACCACGGCGTGAAGGTCATCATCGACCCGAAAAGCCTGGTGTACCTCGATGGCACCGAGCTCGACTTCGTCAAGGAAGGGTTGAACGAAGGCTTCAAGTTCAACAACCCCAACGTGCGCGGTGAGTGTGGCTGCGGCGAAAGCTTCAACGTCTGAGGCTGGCTGTGGGTACTCCTTGTCATTACGCTCTGTTTGATCTCCAGCCGTGCTTCCGGCTGGACCTCGACAAGCTGGCCACTCGCTACCGCGAGCTGGCCCGCGAGGTCCATCCTGACCGTTTTGCCGACGCTTCCGAGCGCGAGCAGCGGGTAGCCCTGGAGAAGTCCGCGGCCCTCAACGACGCCTACCAGACGCTGCGCAGTGCGCCGCGCCGAGCCCGCTACTTGCTGGCAATCGGTGGCCACGAAGTGCCCCAGGAAGTCACGGTCCATGACCCCGACTTCCTGCTGCAGCAGATGCAGTGGCGCGAAGAGCTCGAAGAGCTGCAGGACGAAGCCGACCTCGATGGTGTTGCCGTGTTCAAGAAGCGCCTCAAGGGTGCGCAGGACACGCTGAACGAGGATTTCGCCGCCTGCTGGGATGTGCCTGCCGAGCGCGAGAAGGCCGAACGCCTGATGCGCCGCATGCAGTTCCTCGACAAGCTCGCCCAAGAAGTGCGCCAACTGGAAGAGCGCCTCGACGATTAACCCGGCGTTGCCCGTGATGACGCCTAAGGTATTCAGATAAGCATGGCCCTACTGCAGATCGCCGAACCCGGTCAAAGCCCTCAGCCGCACCAGCGCCGCCTGGCGGTGGGTATCGACCTGGGTACCACCAATTCTCTGGTCGCTGCCGTTCGCAGCGGTCGCAGCGAGCCCCTGCCTGATGTGCAGGGTAATGTCATTTTGCCGTCTGCGGTGCGCTACCTCGAAGGGCGCAGCGAAGTCGGGCAGGCTGCGCGCGATGCCGCTTCCAGCGACCCTTTGAACACCGTGCTGTCGGTAAAGCGCCTGATGGGGCGCGGCCTGGCCGACGTCAAGCAGTTGGGCGAGCAGCTGCCGTACCGCTTCATTGGCGGCGAGTCGCACATGCCGTTCATCGATACCGTCCAAGGGCCGAAAAGCCCGGTGGAAGTGTCGGCCGACATCCTCAAGGTGCTGCGCGAACGCGCCGAGCAAACCCTCGGTGGCGACTTGGTGGGGGCGGTGATTACCGTGCCAGCCTATTTCGACGACGCCCAGCGCCAAGCGACCAAGGATGCCGCGCGCCTGGCCGGCCTCAATGTGTTGCGCCTGCTCAACGAGCCAACCGCAGCGGCCGTGGCCTATGGCCTGGACCAAAACGCCGAAGGCGTGGTGGCTATCTATGACCTGGGCGGCGGTACGTTCGATATCTCCATCCTGCGCCTGACGGCCGGTGTGTTTGAAGTGCTGGCCACCGGTGGCGACACCGCCCTGGGCGGCGATGATTTCGACCACGCGATTGCCGGTTGGATCATTGAACAGGCTGGGCTGTCTTCCGACCTCGACCCGGGTACCCAGCGCCAGCTGCTGCAGGCCGCCTGCGCCGCCAAGGAAGCCCTGACCGACGCCGACGTGGTCAGCGTCAGCCACGGTGCCTGGCAGGGTGAGCTCAGCCGGGCCGCCTTCGATGCCATGATCGAGCCGCTGATCGCTCGCAGCCTCAAAGCCTGCCGCCGCGCCGTGCGCGACAGCGGTGTCGAGCTGGAAGAAGTGGGTGCAGTGGTCATGGTCGGTGGTTCGACCCGCGTTCCACGCGTGCGTGACGCTGTTGGCACACTGTTCGGCCGTACCCCGTTGACCTCGATCGACCCTGACCAGGTGGTGGCCATCGGTGCTGCCATTCAGGCCGACACCCTGGCTGGCAACCGCCGCGAAGGTGGCGAGTTGCTGCTGCTCGACGTCATCCCGCTGTCCCTGGGCCTTGAGACCATGGGCGGGTTGATGGAGAAGGTGATCCCGCGCAACACCACCATTCCGGTGGCGCGTGCGCAAGAGTTCACCACCTATAAAGATGGCCAGTCGGCCATGATGATTCACGTCCTGCAAGGCGAGCGCGAGCTGATCAGCGACTGCCGCTCGCTGGCGCGCTTCGAGCTGCGCGGCATCCCGGCCATGGTCGCCGGTGCGGCGAAAATCCGCGTGACCTTCCAGGTCGATGCTGATGGCCTGCTCAGCGTCGCTGCCCGTGAACTGGGCTCGGGCGTCGAAGCCAGCATTCAGGTCAAGCCGTCCTACGGCCTGACCGACGGTGAGATCGCCCGCATGCTCAAGGATTCGTTCGAGCACGCAGGCAGCGACAAGCAGGCCCGTCAGTTGCGTGAACACCAGGTTGACGGTGAGCGCCTGCTCGAAGCGGTACAGGGCGCCTTGGACGCCGACGGCGAACGCTTGCTCAGCAGCGAAGAGCGCGAAGCCATCGAATTCCAGATGCAAGAACTACGTGATTTGCTGACCGGCACCGATGGCCCCGCCATCGAGCAACAGACCAAGCGTCTGTCGCAGGTGACCGATGCATTTGCCGCCCGTCGCCTTGATTCGACGGTCAAAGCCGCACTGGCCGGGCGCAACCTGAATGAGATCGAGGAGTAACCGATGCCGCTGGTGACATTCCTGCCGCACGAGAAGTTCTGCCCAGAAGGGCTGACCGTGGAGGTACCGACCGGGACCAACATCCTGGAGCTGGCCCACGATCATCACATCGAGATGGAAAGCGCCTGCGGTGGCGTCAAGGCCTGTACTACCTGCCACTGCATTGTTCGCAAAGGTTTCGACTCGCTCGAGGAAGCCGACGAGCTCGAAGAGGACATGCTGGACAAGGCCTGGGGCCTGGAGGCCCAGTCGCGCCTCGGCTGCCAGGTGGTCGTCGGTGATGAAGACCTGACCATCGAGATCCCCAAGTATTCGCTTAACCACGCTGCCGAAGCGCCCCACTGAGGATTTTTGCATGAGTCTGAAATGGGTTGATGTACTTGAGATCGCCATCCAGCTTGCAGAAAGCAAGCCGGACGTCGATCCTCGTTATGTGAATTTCGTCGATCTGCACCGCTGGGTGCTGGCATTGCCAGAGTTCAGCGACGATCCGTCACGCGGCGGTGAGAAAGTGCTCGAGGCCATCCAGGCGGCCTGGATTGATGAAGCCGACTAAGCGCGTCGCTGCAGGTTAGGCAATCCCCTGAAACCCGCGTATAATTCGCGGGTTTAATTTTTCGCAACACTCATATTTCTGGAGTTTTCCATGGCTGTTCAACGTACTTTCTCGATCATCAAGCCTGACGCAGTTGCCAAAAACGTCATCGGCAAGATCACCACTCGCTTCGAAGAAGCTGGCCTGAAAATCGTTGCCTCGAAAATCAAGCAACTGTCCAAAGCCGAAGCCGAAGGCTTCTACGCTGAGCACAGCGAGCGCGGCTTCTTCGGCGACCTGGTTGCCTTCATGACTTCCGGCCCGGTTGTTGTTCAGGTTCTGGAAGGCGAAAACGCCATCGCTCTGAACCGTGAGCTGATGGGCGCTACCAACCCTAAAGAAGCTGCTGCCGGCACCATCCGTGCTGACTTCGCCGAGTCGATCGACGCCAACGCCGTTCACGGTTCGGACTCCGAAGCTGCTGCTGCTCGCGAAATCGCTTACTTCTTCGCTGCTACCGAGGTAACCACTCGCTAAGCGAAAGCTTACGGGTGAGGGTGAATCCATGACGACATCTACTGGCAAAATCAACCTGTTGGGCCTGACCCAGCCGGAAATGGAACAATTCTTCGACTCTATAGGGGAGAAGCGCTTCCGTGCCGGCCAGGTGATGAAATGGATTCACCATTTTGGCGTCGATGATTTCGCCGCCATGACGAACGTCGGCAAGGCCTTGCGCGAAAAGCTCGAGGCTGTTGCCGAAATTCGCCCACCGGAAGTGGTCAGTGAAGACATTTCCGCCGACGGCACCCGTAAATGGGTGATCCGCGTTGCCTCTGGCAGCTGCGTCGAGACCGTCTACATTCCTACCGACGACCGCGGCACGCTGTGCGTATCGTCGCAAGCCGGCTGCGCCCTGGACTGCAGTTTCTGCTCCACCGGCAAGCAAGGCTTCAACAGCAACCTCACCGCCGCCGAAGTGATTGGCCAGGTGTGGCTTGCCAACAAATCTTTCGGGACCGTCCCGGCCAAAGTCGACCGCGCGATTACCAACGTGGTCATGATGGGCATGGGCGAGCCTTTGCTGAACTTCGACAATGTCATCGCCGCCATGAAGATCATGATGGATGACCTGGGCTATGGCATTTCCAAGCGTCGCGTCACCTTGTCCACCTCGGGCGTGGTGCCGATGATCGACGAACTGGCCAAGCACATCGACGTGTCGCTGGCCCTGTCGCTGCACGCGCCGAACGACGAGCTGCGTAACCAGCTGGTGCCGATCAACAAGAAGTACCCGCTGAAGGTGCTGCTGGAGTCGTGCATGGGCTACATGGCCACCCTGGGTGGCAAGCGCGTGTTGACGGTCGAGTACACCCTGCTCAAGGACGTGAACGACCAGCCTGAACATGCTGCGCAGATGATCGAACTGCTGCGCGACGTGCCGTGCAAGATCAACCTGATCCCGTTCAACCCGTTCCCGCATTCCGGTTACGAGCGGCCGAGCAACAACGCCATCCGCCGCTTCCAGGACCTGCTCCACCACGGTGGTTTCAACGTCACCACCCGTACCACCCGTGGCGAAGACATCGACGCCGCCTGTGGTCAGCTGGTCGGCCAGGTCAACGACCGTACCCGCCGCAGTGAGCGCTACATCGCCGTGCGCCAGCTCTCTGCCGACGCCGAGCTGCAAGACAGCGCCGCGCGCCACTGACCGAGAACTCGCCATGACCCTGCGCGCCGCGCTGTCGATCCTTGCGCTTTTGCTGCTGGCCGGCTGCGTGTCGGGCGGCGCAGGTGACCCGCTGGCCAGCCGCCAAGGGCGGCAAGAGGCGGGCAGGGCGTATGTGCAGTTGGGGCTTGGCTATTTGCAACAAGGCTTGACCGAACAGGCGAAGGCCCCGCTGGGCAAGGCGCTTGCCCTGGACGCCAGCGATGCCGGCGCGCATGCGGCGCTGGCGCTGGTGTTTCAGGCTGAAGGTGAGCCGGCCCTGGCCGAGCAGCACTTTCAAAAAGCCTTGCAGGCACGCCCTGACGACACGCGAATTCGCAACAACTACGGCAGTTTCCTTTATGCTCAGGGGCGATTTGCCGAGGCCAAGCAGATGTTTCGCCTGGCCAGTGCCGATACCCTGTATCCTGAGCGCTCACGCGTGTACGAGAACCTTGGCTTGACCGCCCTGAAGCTCGAGCGTCGAGACCAGGCGCACGCCTATCTGCTCAAAGCGTTGCAACTCAACCCACGGCAACCCAAGGCGTTGCTGGAAATGGCTGAGTTGTCCTACGAAAACAGGCATTATGTGCCGTCCCTGGACTACTACGATCGTTTCAGCCAGTTGAGCGACCACGACGCCCGTAGCCTCCTGCTGGGCAGCCGCCTTGCCCGGGTGTTCGACGAGCAGGGCACATTGGCCAATTTGGGCCAGCAATTACAACGACTTTATCCCGGTACGCCGGAATATCAGCAATACCTGTCGGAGCAACGATGAACGCCGCGCATCCCGAAGTAGCAGTAGCGCCTGGCCAGAACCCCGGTGAGCTTTTGCGTCAGGCCCGTGAGAAGCGGGACTGGTCACAAGCCGAGGTGGCCCGCAAGCTCAACCTCACTGTCAGTTCGTTGAACCACGTTGAAACCGGCGCCTTCGACAAGTTGCCCGGGCACACGTTCGCCCGTGGCTATATCCGCGCCTACGCCAAACTGATGGACCTGGACCAAGCCACGCTGGTCGAGGCCTTCGACCGTTACACCGGCACCCACGCCAAAGGCAGCGAAGTGCATTCGCTGGGCCGCATCGAAGAGCCTGTACGCCTGTCGCACAATATCCTGCGCGGCGTCAGCCTGTTGCTGCTGGTGGCGGTGGTCGGTGGCGGCTTCGTGTGGTGGCAGGACCAAGGCAGCCTGCGTGGCAAGGACCTGGCCAAGATCGCCCTGGAGCACGTCGAAGTCGAGAGCGCCGACGGCACCACGCAGATTCACCCGCTGGACGAGCCTGAAGACCAGGCCGTGAGCGCCGGCCAGCAACCCGAGAGCGCCCCGTTGCCGCTGGAGCAGCCCGCAGGTGAACAGTCGGCCGCCGCTGCCGAGCAAGCACCCGCCGGCGCTGCGCAGCCCCCTGCAGCAACCGTAACACCAGCCCCCGCTCTGCAGCCCCAAGCGGCCACCGCAGCCACTGCGCCAACGCCTGCGCCTGCTCCGGCAGCGCCGGCTGCAACCGCGCCCGTGGCTGCCGCGCCCGCTGCCACTGTGCCCGCCGCGCCCATCGCAGTGCCGGCCGGTAGCGCCAGTGTCTCGATTCAGTTCAGCGCCAATTGCTGGACCCAAGTCAACGACGGCAATGGCAAGGTGCTGTTCAGCGGCGTCAAGCGCAAGGGCGACAACCTCGAGCTGACCGGCAAGCCGCCGTTCGCGGTACGCCTGGGCTTTGCCCGTGGCGCGCAGGTCAGCTACAACGGCCAGGCCGTCGATGTTGCTCCGTTTACAAGCGGCGAGACTGCTCGCCTGAAGTTGGGACAGTAAGTCATGCACGGCGAATCTCCGATCAAACGTCGCGAATCCCGCAAAATCTGGGTCGGCAATGTGCCGGTGGGTGGTGATGCGCCCATCGCGGTACAAAGCATGACCAACACCGACACCAACGATGTCGATGCCACCGTCGGGCAGATCCAGCGCCTGGTGGATGCCGGTGTCGACATCGTGCGTGTCTCGGTGCCAGACATGGACGCCGCCGAGGCCTTCGGCCGCATCAAGCAACGGGTCAGCGTGCCGCTGGTTGCCGACATTCACTTCGACTACAAGATCGCCTTGCGTGTGGCCGAACTGGGCGTCGACTGCCTGCGCATCAACCCGGGCAACATCGGCCGTGAAGACCGTGTGCGTGCCGTGGTCGATGCGGCCCGCGACCGCGGTATCCCGATCCGTATCGGCGTCAACGCAGGCTCCCTGGAAAAGGACCTGCAGAAGAAGTACGGCGAACCGACCCCAGCCGCGCTGGTCGAGTCGGCGCTGCGCCATGTCGAGCACCTGGACCGCCTGGACTTCCAGGACTTCAAAGTCAGCGTCAAGGCCTCCGACGTGTTCATGGCCGTCGAAGCCTACCGCCTATTGGCCAAGCAGATCATCCAGCCCCTGCACCTGGGCATCACCGAAGCCGGTGGCCTGCGCTCGGGGACAGTGAAATCCGCCGTCGGCCTCGGTATGCTGCTGGCCGAAGGCATCGGCGATACCATTCGTATCTCGCTGGCTGCTGACCCGGTCGAGGAAGTGAAAGTCGGTTACGACATCCTCAAGTCGCTGCACCTGCGTTCGCGTGGCATCAACTTCATCGCCTGCCCAAGCTGCTCGCGGCAGAACTTCGATGTGGTCAAGACCATGAACGAGCTGGAAGGGCGCCTGGAAGACCTGTTGGTGCCGCTGGACGTCGCGGTGATCGGTTGCGTGGTCAACGGCCCCGGCGAAGCCAAGGAAGCCCACGTAGGGCTGACCGGCGGTACGCCGAACCTGATCTACATCGACGGCAAGCCGGCGCAGAAGCTGACCAATGACAACCTGGTCGATGAGCTCGAAAAGCTCATCCGCCAGAAAGCGGCCGAAAAGGTCGAAGCCGACGCGGCGCTGATCGCCCGTGGCTGACACACAGAATTCGTAAGGACTTTTCGTGAGCAAATCGCTGCAAGCCATCCGTGGCATGAACGACATCCTGCCTGAACAGTCGCCACTGTGGCGCTACTTCGAGGGCACCGTGGCCGGCCTGCTGGACACCTACGGGTACAGCCAGATCCGCACGCCGATCGTCGAGTTCACCGAGCTGTTCAAGCGCTCCATCGGTGAAGTGACCGACATCGTCGAAAAAGAGATGTACACCTTCGAGGACCGCAACGGCGATTCGCTCACCCTGCGCCCCGAAGGCACTGCCGCCTGTGTGCGTGCCGTGCTGGAACATGGCATCACCGGCAACGGCCAGGTGCAGAAACTCTGGTACATCGGCCAGATGTTCCGCCACGAGCGCCCGCAAAAAGGCCGCTACCGCCAGTTCCACCAGATCGGCGTAGAAGTGTTCAACCTTGACGGGCCGGACATCGACGCCGAACTGATCATGCTGACCTGGCGCCTGTGGGGCCTGCTGGGCATCCAGGACGCGGTCAAGCTCGAGCTCAACAGCCTGGGTACCAGCGAAGCCCGTGCCCGCTACCGTGATGCGCTGGTCGAGTTCCTCTCGGCACGCCTCGAGCAGTTGGACGAAGACAGCCAGCGTCGCCTGAAGAGCAACCCGCTGCGCATCCTCGACAGCAAGGACCAGAACACCCAGGCGGTGCTGGTTGGCGCGCCGAAGCTCGAAGATTACCTGGACGAAGAATCCCGCGTGCACTTCGAGGGCCTCAAGGCCCGTCTGGAGGCTGCCGGTATTCCGTTCGTGATCAACACCAAGCTGGTGCGTGGCCTGGACTACTACAGCAAGACCGTGTTCGAGTGGGTCACCGACAAGCTCGGCGCCCAGGGCACTGTCTGCGCCGGTGGCCGCTACGACGGCCTGGTCGAGCAGATGGGCGGCAAGCCGACCACCGGCGTTGGTTTCGCCATGGGTATCGAGCGCCTGATTCTGCTGCTGGAGACCCTGGGCAAGGTGCCCGAGTCGATCAGCCGTCAGGTCGATGTCTACCTCTGCGCCTTCGGCGAACAGGCCGAGCTGGCTGGCCTGCGCCTGTCCGAACGCCTGCGTGATCGTCTGCCGGGCCTGCGCCTGGTGGTCAACGCTGGGGGTGGCAGCTTCAAGAGCCAGTTCAAGAAAGCCGACAAGAGCGGCGCGCTGTTCGCCCTGATTCTTGGCGACGACGAGCTGGCCCAGCAAGCGATCGGCTTCAAGCCCCTGCGTGGTCAGGGCGAACAACAGAACATTGCCTGGGATGCTCTGGCTGAGCACCTGGAAACCGCGGTCGCACAGGCGTAACGCGGTCCAACAAGCGAATAGGCGAAAAGGAGTATTGGGGTGTCGAGTACCGATGATGATGACCTGGCAGGGGTCAAGGACTGGTGGAACCGCAACGGCAAGCCGCTGCTGACGGGCGCGTTGCTGGCCGGTGTGGTGGTACTGGGCTGGAATACCTGGCACAAGTACCAGAACAACCAGTCGCAAGGTGCCTCGCAGCTGTACCAGGCTTTGCTTGAAACCAGCCTGACGCCGAGTGGCCAGCCTGACGCAACCAAGGTCGCGGAACTGGCCGGCAAGCTCAAGAGCGAGTTCGGTGGTACCGCCTACGCCCAGTACGGCAGCCTGTTCGTGGCCAAGGTCGCGGTCGAGAGCGGCAAGCTCGACGACGCCGCTGCCGAGCTCAAAGCTGTGTTGGACAAGCCAGCCGATGCCACCCTGGGCGAGATCTCGCGCCAGCGCCTGGCCCGTGTACTGGCTGCCCAGGACAAGGCCGAAGAGGCACTCAAGCTGCTCGACGGCGACGCCGACAAGGCGTTCCTGGCCAGCCGCGAAGAATTGAAGGGTGACCTGCTGGTGCAGCTGGGTCGCGCCGACGATGCTCACAGCGCTTATGAGAAAGCCAAGGCCTCGCTGTCGGATGAAGCAGCGGTCGGTGGCCTGCAACTGAAGCTGGATGACTTGGCCAAAGGGGACGCGTGACGTGATCGGTTGGAAACAAGCAGCAGTGCTGACCCTGGCCGTACTGGCCGCGGGTTGCAGCAGCAACAGCAAGAAGGAACTGCCCCCGGCCGAGCTGACCAAGTTCACCGAGGAAGTGGTACTGAAGAAGCAGTGGAGCCGCTCGATCGGTGACGGCCAGGGCGAGACGTACAACACCCTGGTACCGGCCATCGAAAACGACCGTATCTACGCCTCCGACGTCAACGGCGAAGTCTTCGCCCTCGACCGTATCACCGGCGACGTGGTGTGGAAAAAAGACTTGGACCTGCAAGTGTCGGGCGCTGTCGGCGTGGGTTACGGGCTGGTCATGCTCGGCACCCTCAAAGGCGAAGTCATCGCGCTGGACTCCAGCACCGGTGAAGAGCGCTGGCGTTCGCGCGTGACCAGTGAAGTGCTGGCACCGCCCGCCAACAACGGCGACGTGGTGGTGGTGCAGACCCAAGACGACCGCCTGATCGGCCTCGATGCCGCGACCGGCGACCGCCGCTGGATCTACGAAAACACCCCGGCCGTACTGACCCTGCGCGGCACCGGTGCACCGATCGCGACCAACCGCCTGGCGGTTGCCGGCCTGTCCACCGGTAAAGTGATCGCGGTGGATATCAACAACGGCGTGCCAGTGTGGGAGAGCCGTGTGGCCATCCCGCAGGGGCGTTCCGAGTTGGACCGCGTGGTAGATATCGACGGCGGCCTGCTGCTGTCCGGTGGTACCCTGTACGTCAGCACCTACCAGGGCCGCGTAGCGGGCCTGGACCTGGAAAGCGGCCGCGTGCTGTGGCAGCGTGATGCGTCCAGCTACGTGGGTGTCGCCCAGGGTTACGGTAACGTCTATGTCAGCGAAGCCTCGGGTACCGTTGAAAGCGTCGACGAGCGCTCTTCCAGCGCCCTGTGGACCAACGATTCCATGGCTCGCCGTCAGCTGTCGGCACCGGAAGTGTTCTCCAGCTACGTGGCTGTAGGGGACTTCGAGGGTTACCTGCACCTGCTCAGCCAGGTCGATGGCCGCTTCGTCGGCCGTGAACGAATCGACAGCGATGGCCTGCGCGCCCGGCCCCTGGTGGTCGGCGACACCATCTACGTCTTCGGCAACAGCGGTAAGCTCGAGGCACTGACCGTCCGCTGAAGCTAAGCTCAAGACCGCCAACGGTCTTGAGCCGCGGTGTAGGAAACGCCGCACAAACTCCGGCCGCTGCCTTGCAGCGGCCTTTGCATTTTCAAGAATTCAAGAGTGGAGAGCCGCATGGTTCCCGTAATCGCCCTGGTGGGACGGCCGAACGTCGGCAAATCCACCATGTTCAACCGCCTGACCAAGACCCGCGATGCCATCGTCGGTGACCTGTCGGGCCTGACCCGTGACCGCCAGTATGGTGATGCCTCCTGGCAGGGTCGTTCTTTCATCCTGATCGACACCGGCGGTATCACCGGTGACGAAGTGGGCATGGACGAGAAAATGGCCGAGCAGTCGCTCATGGCCATCGAAGAAGCCGACTATGTGCTGTTCCTGGTCGATGCCCGTGCGGGCATGACCGCAGCCGACCAGATGATTGCCGAGCACCTGCGCAAGCGGAACAAGTCGGCGATTCTGGTTGCCAACAAGATCGACAACATCGACCCCGACGTTGCGCGCGCCGAGTTCTCGCCGATGGGCATGGGCAACGCCATTCCGGTGGCGGGCTCCCAGGGCCGTGGTATCAACGCCCTGATGGAAGCCGTGCTCGGCCACCTGCCGCGTGATGCCGAGGACGAAGCCCTCGACCAAGACGTCGCCGAAGGCGAGGAAGCCGCGCGCATTCCTGGCCCAAGCGAAAAAGATGGCATCAAGATCGCCATCATCGGCCGCCCGAACGTCGGTAAGTCGACCCTGGTCAACCGCATGCTCGGCGAAGAGCGCGTGGTGGTCTACGACGAGCCGGGTACCACCCGAGACAGTATCTACATCCCGTTCGAGCGCGATGGCGACAAGTACACCTTCATCGACACCGCCGGGGTGCGCAAGCGCGGCAAGATCCACGAGGAAGTCGAGAAGTTCTCGGTGGTCAAGACGCTGCAGGCGATCAAAGACGCCAACGTGGTCATCTTCGTCATGGATGCCCGCGAAGGTGTGGTCGACCACGACCTGAACCTGCTGGGCTTTGCCCTTGAGGCCGGCCGCGCCATCGTCATCGCCCTGAACAAATGGGATGGCATGGAGTCGGGTGAGCGCGCCTACGTGAAGACCGAGCTGGAGCGCCGGCTGTTCTTCGTCGATTTCGCCGACATCCACTTCATTTCCGCGCTTCACGGCACGGGCGTGGGCAACCTGTACAAGTCGGTACAGGCCGCGTTCACGTCGGCGGTCACCCGTTGGCCAACCAGCCGCCTGACGCAGATCCTCGAAGATGCGGTCAGCGAGCACCAGCCGCCGTTGGTCAATGGCCGCCGCATCAAGCTGCGTTATGCCCACCTGGGCGGCGCCAACCCGCCGCTGATCGTGATCCACGGCAACCAGACCGAGAGCATTCCCAAGTCGTACTCGCGTTACCTGGAAAACACCTACCGCCGCGTGCTGAAACTGGTCGGTACGCCGATCCGCATCGAGTACAAAGGCGGTGAGAACCCGTACGAGGGCAAGAAAAACACCCTCACCGATCGCCAGGTCAACAAGAAGCGCCGCTTGATGTCGCACCACAAGAAGGCCGAGAAGAAGCGCCGCGACAAGCGCTAAGCAACTCGAGCCAACCGCACGGGCCGTCATACGGCCCGATTGCTCTCCTCCCTCCCTGACCTATCATTTCTGCCAGTTTCTGTTTTTAGGTGTTTAAGTACACTCCACTCATTGATGACATTGGGTTGTCTCAGTGTGGGAGAGCGCTATGAGAAGCACAGGGCATGAGCTTTTTTTCTACAAAGCTGGGAAACCTGCGAGCGTGCTAGGCGACCAGCCGGCAACCGCTTACTTGAGAGTGGATACAACGCTGCTGTCAGATTTGACTGGAGGTTCAGCCGCTTCACTATTGGCGGTTGAAAGTAGCGGCAGTGTCCTGCAGGACTGCCAGTTAGATAATGCACAGGGTTTCAGTTACACGCCTTATGGTCAAAGGTCTGCGGGTGATTCACGAGTGACTCGGATGGGGTTTAATGGCGAGTACTTAATGCCTTCCCTTTCGATGTATTTGTTAGGTAATGGTTATCGCGCTTTTAACCCTGTACTCATGCGCTTCCATTCACCCGATAGCTTTTCTCCGTTTCGAGTTATTAATGCCTATGCTTATTGCGGTGGTGATCCGGTTAATAACTTGGATCCTGATGGGCATATAGAAAGGAAGCATCTCGCTAAGCTTAATGCGAACATTAAAATTATTAAGAATGCTCAAAGCAAATTTATTGTAGCTGCTGAAAGCGTATCTTACTTGCCTGATAATATGCTTCTACCGGACGCGGAGCAAGTAGTCAGAAACGCTCTGAACAAAATATACAAGCTCTATGAGGAAGCCAGTCCGGCTCTCGCGTGGTTAACAAGGAAAGCGCATTGGTTTAATTCAAAGTATAGAGATAAGTTTGGTGTGATGAACAAGGTTAGCTCGCGTTTTAAGAATGTGTACACACATTCTTTGAGTACTGTGAACCTGAACGCTCTTCAGAAACATGCGAAATGGACTAACAATTCGGCCAATCGGGAGTTGAATGGGGAATTGAAGCAATTAGAGGCGGACGGTAGCAGACTCCGACTAGGAGGAAGTGAGGCAGGCCCCAACAGACTCCTCGAGATTGATGCAGAAAAAAATCGCCTTAGGAAAGATTAAGTTCCGATTGTCTCTGGATTCAAGCTTCTCCAACGTGCTCCATCAGCCGAATAAGGTGGGGCACGCAGCCTCTGGGCGCATATCTTCGAAGCCGTTTCTCCAACAGGAGCCTTGATCCAAAGCAATCCCCCTATTGTTTCAACCTTTTTCCTGACCGCTCGATCCGCTATGCTCGGACTCCACCCCGTGCCGGATAAACCCCAGGAAAGAGGGCTCCATGATCCGCAGCAAACTGCCGAATGTCGGCACGACCATCTTCACCACCATGTCCCAGCTCGCCGTGCAGACCGGTGCGCTCAACCTTTCCCAAGGCTTCCCCGACTTCAACGGCCCACAGGCGTTGCTCGATGCAGTGGGCCGGCATGTGGCCGCCGGGCATAACCAGTACGCGCCAATGACTGGCCTGCCGGCCCTGCGCCAGCAGGTAGCGGCCAAGGTCGCACGTTTGTATGGCGCACAGGTGGATGCCGATCACGAAGTGACCATCACCCCAGGTGCCACCGAGGCAATCTTTTGCGCCATTCAGGCGGTGATCCAGGCCGGTGACGAAGTCATCGTCTTCGACCCGTGCTATGACAGCTACGAGCCGTCGGTGGAACTGGCCGGTGGCCGTTGTGTGCATGTGCAATTGAGCGACGGCGACTTCCGCATCGACTGGCAGCGGTTCAGCGACGCCCTCAGCCCGCGTACACGCATGGTCATTCTCAACTCGCCGCACAACCCCAGCGGCGCGCTGATCACCCGTGAAGACCTGGAGCAGCTGGCGCAGCTGATCGCTGATCGCGATATCTACCTGGTCAGCGACGAAGTCTACGAGCACCTGGTGTATGACGGCGTACGCCACGCCAGCGTGCTGGCCCATGCCGAGCTCTATAACCGTGCCTTCGTGGTCAGTTCGTTCGGCAAGACCTACCATGTGACCGGTTGGAAAACCGGCTACGTGATCGCCCCACCGGCCCTGAGCGCCGAGCTGCGCAAGGTGCACCAGTACGTCAATTTCTGCGGCGTCACGCCGTTGCAGTGCGCGCTGGCCGACTTCATGGCCGAGCACCCCGAGCACCTCGATGAACTGCCAGGCTTCTACCAGGCCAAGCGCGACCTGTTCTGCGATTTGCTCGAAGGTTCGCGCTTCAGTTTCCGCCGCACGGCCGGCACCTATTTCCAGCTGGTGGACTATTCGCAGATCCGCCCGGACCTGAACGATGTCGAGATGTCGTTGTGGCTGACCCGTGAGCACGGCGTGGCGACCATTCCGGTGTCGGTGTTCTACCAGCAACCCATCCCCGAGCAACGCCTGGTGCGCCTGTGCTTTGCCAAACGTGAGGAGACGCTGCGTCAGGCGGCGGAAAAACTATGCGCGATCTGAGTACACTGCCCGACCTGAAAATCGCCTTGGTGCAGACCACCCTGGCCTGGCACGACCGCGAGGCCAATTATGCGCACTTCGAGGAACTGCTGAAGCAAGTGGGTGAGGTGGACCTGGTGATCCTGCCAGAGATGTTCACCACCGGCTTCTCGATGGAGTCCGAAAGCCTGGCCGAGCCCGAGAACGGCCCGACCTACAAATGGCTCAAGGCCCAGGCGAAGAAGTACAACGCGGTGATCACCGGCAGCGTGATCATCCAGGCCGCCGATGGCAGCCACCGTAATCGCCTGCTGTGGGCGCGCCCGGACGGTGAGATCTTGCACTACGACAAGCGCCACCTGTTCCGCATGGCGGGCGAGCACAAGCATTACACCCCCGGTGAGCGTCAGGTGCAGTTCGAGATCAAGGGCTGGCGGGTGCGCCCGTTGATCTGCTACGACCTGCGCTTCCCGGTGTGGAGCCGTGATGCCCAGGACACCGACCTGTTGCTGTACACCGCCAACTGGCCGGCGGCGCGCCGCCAGCACTGGAACCGACTGCTGCCGGCGCGGGGCATCGAGAACCTGTGCTTTGTCGCGGCGGTGAACCGCGTGGGCACCGATGGCAAAGGCTTCGCCTATTCCGGTGACAGCCAGGTACTGGACTTCCAGGGCGAGAGCCTGCTCAGTGCTGGCGAAGCGGACGGGGTGTTCACGGTGGTGTTGAGAGCGGCGGAGCTGGCGGCATACCGGGCCAAGTTCCCGGCGAACCTGGATGCCGATACCTTCGAGCTGCACTAACAGCCTGCACTGGCCTTTTCGCAGCACAAGGCTGCTCCTACACGTTATGCGCTACACCTGTAGGAGCAGCCTTGTGCTGCGAAAGGGCCAGATGCCTTTACATCAATATCTGATCAGTACACATCCCGCCGATACCGCCCATCCTCGATCAGTTGCTGTACAACGGCTTCTCCAAGCATGCCCTTGAGCGCCGCATCAACGCCGGCCGCCATGCCCTGCAAGCTGCCGCAGACATACACACAGGCGCCATCCGCCACCCAGCGTTTGAACGCATCAGCCTGCTGCAGCAACACATCCTGCACATACACCTTCTCGGCCTGATCCCGCGAAAACGCCAGCTCCAGGCGTGCCAAATCGCCGCTGTCGAGCCAGCCTTGCAGTTCGTTGCCGCACAGCAGGTCATGCGCGCGGTTACGTTCACCGAACAGCAGCCAATTGCGTTGTTCGCCCGCGTTGACCCGCGCGCGCAGCAGGCTGCGCAGGCCAGCCAGGCCAGTACCGTTGCCGATCAGAATCATCGGCACCGGCGATTCGGGCAGGTGGAAGCCACTGTTGCGGCGCAGGCGCACGTTCAGCAGGCCATTCACCGGCAGGTACTCGGTCAGCCAACCAGACCCCAGCCCGAAATTGCCATCCGGGTGACGTTCCTGGCGCACGATCAATTCCAATACACCATCACTGGCGATCGAAGCGATGGAGTATTCACGCGTGCCGATCGGTACCAGCGCATCGACCAGCGCCTGTGCGTGCAAGCCCACTAGCTGATCGCGCCGGCTGGGCAACTGACGGCTGGCCAGCGCCTGGCCCAAGGTCTCGCTCAGGCCGTCGAGCTGCACGGGGGCGTTGGCATCCAGGCCCAGGCCGTCGAGGAAGGCGTCGACCCGCAGCTGAGCATTGCGCGGCAGGATTTCCACCAGGTCGCCGGCTTGCCAGCTGGCAGGCTCCTCGGGGCGCAGGCCGATCAGGTAGACCGGCAAGCCCTGGCTGCCCGGGTTCATCAACTCACGTTGCACCAGCGTCCAGTTGCCGAAACTCGGCGGCTGCCAGGCCGTAACCGGCTGGGCCCCCGTCAGCTGCGCCAGTGCCTGTTGCCATTGTTGCAGCGCCGCCTGGTCGGCGTTGTCCACTTCCACCGGGCTGAACGCCGTGCTGGCACCGCGTTCACCCAACCAGGCCTGCAGGCGACGCGCAAAGCCGCAGAAGTGCGGGTATTGGCGGTCGCCCAGGGCGAGCACGGCATAGTGCAGGTTGTTCAGCGCCCAGGGTTGGCCAAGCACCTTGCGCTCGAACGCGCGGGCGCTATCTGGCGCTTCGCCATCGCCGAAGGTACTGACCACGAACAAGGCACGACGGGCCTGGCGCAGGTCATCCTCGCCCAGCTCGGCCAAGGCGCGGACTTGCACCGGCAGGCCAGCCGCTTGCAATTGCCCGGCACTTTGCCAGGCCAGCTGTTCGGCGAAGCCGCTCTGGCTGGCAAAGCCGATCAGCCAGCTGTCGCTGCCAGCCTGGGTGCTGTCGACGCCGCCTCGGGCAGCGCGAACCTGGCGTTTCTTGCGGCGGCGGTCAAGGTACAGCAGCCAGCCGGTGACGAAGAACAGCGGCATGGTCAGGCTGGCGAGGGTGACGATGATCCGGCCCGGCAAGCCGAAGTATTCGCCCACGTGCAGGGCGTAAACGCTCTGCAGCAACTGCGCCTTGAAGGATTTGTCGGTGTAGCGGTCGTGGCTTTTCACCTGGCCGGTGGCCGGGTCAAGGACCAGCGTGTTGAACGCGCGCGGGTGCGCGGCATCGTCCAGCAGGTAGAACAGGTTGGCCGGCTGGCCACCCGCCGGTGGCAGGCGAAGGTTGTACATGGCCAGGCCCGGGCCTGCGGCCTCTTTGAGGTTGGCCCAGATGGCGTCGTAGTCGACCACCAGCGGCGGTGCGTTCTTGTCGACCTTCTGTGGCCCGTGGCGGCCACGGCCTTCGCCGCGTTTTTGCTGCTGGCCCGCTGCCGGTGCATCGGCCAGCAGCTTGTTCAGGCCTTCGCGATACCATTCATAGGACCAGAACAGGCCGGTGAGGGCGAACAGCAGGTAGAACAGCAGGCACCAGGTACCGGCCACGGCGTGCAGGTCCCAGTTGAAGGCGCGGCCTTTCTTGGCCCACTCGAAGGTCAGCCAGACCCGCCAGTTGAGCGCCTTGCGCGGCCAGCGCAGGTACAGGCCGGAGAGGCAGAAGAAGATCAGCATCAGGGTGCAGGCACCGGTGATCTGCCGGCCGCTGTCGCCCATGGCCAGGAACCGGTGCAGGTTGAGCATCAGATTGAAGAAGTCCTGCCCGGCCACTTCACCCTTGAGCTCGCCGGTGTACGGGTCGGCATAACGCAGCTCACCACGGCGCTGGCCCGGCGGCGGGGTGAAGAAGATCCGCGCAGCATTGCCTTCGTGCAGGTCCACCCACAGCATCGCGACCTTGTCGCCTTGCGCGGCCTCGGCCCGCTGCACCAGTTCGGCGGGCGGCAACACGCCCTCGGGGCGTACTTCGACCTTCAGCACATCGGCATTGAAGGCCCGCAGCAGTTCTTCCTGAAACGACCAGATCGCCCCGGTGATGCCCATCAAGGCCAGCACCAGGCCAGCGGTGATGCCAAAGAACCAGTGCAATTGGAACAGCGTCTTCTTCACCACATCGATCACCTTGTCTTGCCGTTTCAGTTCAGGCGGCGTGCATTATGCCTTGGTACAGGTAAATACGAATCATTGATACACACAAACCCTGTGGGAGCGGGCTTGCCCGCGAATACGTCGGTGAATCCACCAACGCATTCGCGGGCAAGCCCGCTCCCACAGGGTCCACGTTTGCGGCCTAGATCGCAGGTACATCCACCGGCCTTGGCCGGCGGATGTACCTTCACATCAGAAGTGAACGCTGGTGGTCAGCAGCGCCGTCCGCCCAGCCGCCTGGTTGGCGAAGTGGGTGGAGAACGCTTTGTCGTAGTACACCTCGTTGGTCAGGTTCTGCACGTTCAGTTGCAGGTCGACGTTCTTGGTCAGCTTGTAGGCGGCCATGGCGTCGTAGCGCACGTAGCTGTCAACCATGGTGGTGTTGGCCACGCTGCCGTACACGTCATCCACATAGAACGCGCCACCCCCGACGGTCAGCTTCGGCGTGATCGAGTACGTGGTCCACAGGCTGGCGCTGTTGTTCGGCGTGTTCGGCAGTTGGTTGCCATCGTTGGCCTTGCCCAGCGGGCCGCCATCGATCTGGCGCGCCTGCATGTAGGTGTAGCCGGCAAAGACCTGCCACTTGTCAGTGAGCTTGCCGCTGGCCGACAGCTCGATACCCTGCACGCGGGTTTCGCCGACGTTTTCGTAGGTGGTGGTGTCCACCTGAACGCGGGCGTTTTCCTTCTCGGTACGGAACAGCGCGGCGGCCAGGGACAGGCGCTGGTCGAGCAGGTCCCACTTGGTGCCGATCTCGTAGTTGGTGGTTTCTTCCGGCTCCATGTCGCTGCTCAGCAGGTTGCCGGCGCGGTCGCTGGTGTTGCCCAGTGGGTTGCCTTCGGTGCCCTCGCCGAGCATCGCGCCGGGTGGCGTCGCGGAGGTGGCGTAGGAGACATAGATGCTGCCGTTTTCGGCCGGTTTCCAGACCAGGCCCAGTTGGCCGGTGACGAACTCGCTGGTATCACGGCCCTTGGAGGCCACGCCCTTGGCGTTGACCACGGTGGCGCCAGCGGCATCGTAGGTGCGGTACTGGGTATCGAAGTGGTCGTAGCGCAGGCCCATGTTCAGCAGCCAGTCAGGCGTCAGCTCCAAGGTGTCGAAGACGTACAGGGCGCGGGTGTTGCTCTTGGTGTCGGTGCCGGCGTAGTTGCGCGAGATCGCGCCATTCCACGGATCATCCGGGTTCGGATTGCTCAACGAGGTGCAGTTGTAGCCGCTGTTGGCGCCGATCAGGCTCGGGTTGCACGTCGAGGCAGTAGAGCCCCCCGTGTTGGTATCAACGGTGTACGACGAACGCTTGCTCTCTTCCCGGCTCAGCTCGATACCGGTGGAGAAGCTGTTCTTCATCCCACCCACATAGAACTCACCAAACAGGTCGGTCTGGTTGGTGGTGGTGGCGGTGTTGCCAACGCGGCTGTTGGCGCGGCGCCAGACGCTGCCGTTGTTGACGTTGCCCTTGCTGTCGTCAGGCTGGGTCAGGATGTAGTCCTGCATGCTGTTGCCGTGACGCAGGGTATTCTTGATGGTCAGCGCGTCGGTCAGGTCGTGCTCGATCGCGAAGGTGGCGATGTCGACGCGGCTCTTGCGGAAGTCGCGGCCGGTCAGGCCATAGAAGTTGTCGCTGTCACCGCCATCGTACGGTTTGCTCGGGTGCGCCGAGGTACGGGCGCCGCTACCACCGGTAGGAATGGTGTACGGGATGCCGGAATCCGGCAGGTCGTCGCTTTCCAGGTGGTAGTAGTCGAGGTTGACGCGGGTCGGGGTGCCCAGGCCGAAAGCCAGGGACGGGGCGATGCCCCAGCGGTCGTAGTTGACCTTGTCGCGGCCGGCGACGTTGCTCTCGTGGGTCATCAAGTTGAGACGACCGGCCACTGTGTCGCTGAACTGGTAGTTGCCATCGAAGGTGTAGCGTTGGGTCTGGTCACTGCCCCAGGTCCAGGCGCCATCCAGCGAGTTGCCCAGGTGCGCGCGCTTGCTCACCAGGTTGATGGTGCCGCCTGCTGCGCCACGGCCACCGATGGCCGAGTTCGGGCCCTTGGCCACTTCCACCGACTCGATGGCGAAGATCTCGCGGGTTTGCGCGCCGGTATCGCGTACGCCGTCCAGGTAGGTGTCGCCCTGGGCGTCGAAGCCGCGGATGAACGGCCGGTCACCTTGCGGGTTGCCGCCTTCACCGGCACCAAAGGTGATGCCAGGTACCGTGCGCAGGGCGTCCTGCAGGCTGAGGGCGTTGGTGTCCTTGATGACCTGCTGCGGGATCACCGTGACCGAGCGTGGGGTGTCTACCAGCGGCGCGGTGTACTTCTGCGATGAGGCCTTCTCGACCTTGTAGTCGGTGCTGGCTTGTTCGGCCTTGCCGTTGACGCTGGTGGCGTCAAGGGTGACAGCGTTGTTGGCGGCAGGCTCGGCAGCGTAGGCGGTCGAAGCAGTGATGGCGACGCCGATGGCGGTCACGATCAGGCGTGGTGAACTCACAGCAGATGGCACGTAGTGACGCATTGGTAAGGACCTTCCCCAAGGTGATAAGGCGGCGGATCTTAATGTAAGCAATTGTGACTAACAATTGAGAGTCGTTACCATTCGTGAAGAATTTACAATCTTTACAGTTTGCCCTTACGGTTTTCAGTGGCTGAAACGTCTTAAGCGGCGAATGGGGCTTGTGGTATGTAAAAGGGAATCAATATCATTGACGCCTTCACATTTGCCCAGGTGCCGCCGCCATGCTGCTTCACATACCCGGCCTGTTCGATGCCGACGAACTCACGCGTATCCGCGAGGCGCTGGAGCAGGCTGATTGGGCCGATGGCAAGGTCACTGCCGGGTATCAATCGGCCAAGGCCAAGCACAACCTGCAGTTGCCTGAAGGCCACCCGCTGGCCAAGGAACTGGGCAGCGCGCTGATTGACCGCCTGTGGAACACGCCGCGCTTCATGTCAGCAGCGCTGCCGCACAAGGTGTTTCCACCGCTGATCAACTGCTACCGCGAAGGCGGCAACTTCGGCTTCCACATCGACAATGCATTGCGCCAGCCCAAGGGCAGCCCGGAGCGCGTGCGTACCGACCTGTCCTCGACGCTGTTCCTCAGCGACCCGGACAGCTACGACGGCGGCGAACTGGTGATTCAGGACACTTACGGCGTGCAGCAGGTCAAGTTGGCAGCTGGCGACCTGGTGCTGTACCCCGGCACCAGCCTGCACAAGGTCAACCCGGTGACCCGCGGCCAGCGTTATGCGGCGTTTTTCTGGACGCAGAGCCTGGTGCGCGAGGACAGCCAGCGTGCGCTGCTGTTCGAGATGGACAATGCCATCCAGCAACTCACCGCCGATGTGCCCGATCACCCATCGCTGCTGCAGTTGACGGGGACTTACCACAACCTGCTGCGCCGCTGGGCTGAGGTCTGAACCGTGTCATACCCGTTGCGTCGTGAAGAAGTGGTGGATGTTGCAGGGCTCAAGGCCATGCTCGAAGACAGCCCCGGCAAGGCGGCCCAGGCGATCCTGGCAGCAGCGGGGGAGGGGGTGGTCGAGGCGCAGTTGCTGCTGGGGCAGATTCTGCTGGATGGGCGCGGTATCGAGCAGGATGTAGACCTGGCCCGGCGCTGGTTCGCCATTGCCACGGAGGGAGGCAGTGTCATGGCCTGCAACATGCTGGGGCGTTGCCTGGAGCATGGCTGGGGCGGTGAAGCCAGCCTGACGCAGGCGGCCATTCACTATGCCCGAGCGGCAGACGCCGGGCTGGATTGGGGGCTTTACAATCTGGGCAACCTACTGGCCACCGGGCGCGGGGTGCCGGCCAACCAGGCCCAGGCGTTGGTCTGTTACGAGAAGGCCGCGCAGTTGGGGCATGCCAAGTCGATGAACCTGTACGGGCGTTACCTGGAGCAGGGCATTGCCACGGCGGCAAGCCCGGCGCGGGCGGTGCGCTGGTATCGGCGTTCGGCCGAGGCGGGGGACTTTCGCGGGATGTTCAGTTTGGCGATGGTGCTGGTCGAGCGGGGGCAACTGGCTGAAGCCGGGCCTTGGCTGGAGCGGGCGCGGGTTGAGGGGAATGAGAATTTCTTGCGCAGTGCGGTGGCTACATTGCGTGGGGCTGGGCCGTTGCTGGCGGGGTATGCAGCAGGGTATGCCGAGGAACTCGAACAGCGCGGGGAATGATGTCTAGACTGCTGGCCTCTTCGCGGGGCAAGCCCGCTCCCACAAGTTATCTGTTGCCTGTGGCACTTCAGGGTCCTGTGGGCGCGGGCTTGCCCCGCGAAGAGGCCGGCACTGACGCACACATGAAAACGGGGCCTTGCGGCCCCGTTGTTCATTACAGGTAGTAGGCCTTCAGCGGCGGGAAGCCGTTGAATTCCACCGCGCTGTAGCTGGTGGTGTAGGCACCGGTCGACAGCCAGTACAGGCGGTCACCGATCGCCAGGTTCAGCGGCAAGCCATACTTGTAGTGCTCGTACATGATGTCGGCGCTGTCGCACGTCGGGCCGGCGATGACCACTTCTTCCATCTCGCCTTTCTTCTCGGTCCAGATCGGGAACTTGATGGACTCGTCCATGGTTTCGATCAGGCCGGAGAACTTGCCCACGTCGGTGTACACCCAGCGCTCGACCGCGGTGCGCGACTTGCGCGCCACCAGCACCACTTCGCTGACCAGGATGCCGGCGTTGGCGATCAGCGAACGGCCTGGCTCGAGGATGATTTCCGGCAGGTCGTCACCGAAGTCTTCCTTCAGGAAGCGGATGATTTCTTCGGCGTAGGTTTCGAGGCTGTTGGTACGGGTGATGTAGTTGGCCGGGAAGCCGCCACCCATGTTGATCAGCTTCAGTTCGATGCCGTCTTCTTCTTTCAGGCGTTCGAAGATCACCTTGACCTTGGCGATGGCAGCGTCCCAGACGCTGATGTCGCGCTGCTGCGAGCCCACGTGGAAGGAAATGCCGTAGGGCACCAGGCCCAGGTCGCGGGCGAGGATCAGCAGGTCCATGGCCATGTCGGTCTGGCAGCCGAATTTGCGCGACAGCGGCCAGTCGGCAGTGGTCGAGCCTTCGGTGAGGATACGCACGTAAACCTTGGAGCCCGGTGCGGCCTTGGCGATGTTGCGCAGGTCGGCTTCCGAGTCGGTGGCATACAGGCGCACGCCCTTCTCGTAGAAGTAGCGGATATCCTTGGACTTCTTGATGGTGTTGCCGTAGCTGATGCGGTCGGCGCTGACGCCACGGTCCATCACTTTGTCCAGCTCGTAGATCGAGGCGATGTCGAAGCTCGAACCTTTTTCTTTGAGCAGGTCGATGATCTCGACCGCCGGGTTGGCCTTGACCGCGTAGTAGACCTTGGCGAATTCGAAACCGGCGCGCAGGTCGTCATAGGCCTGGCTGATCATCTGGGTATCGATGAGTACGAACGGGGTTTCCTGCTTGTCGGCGAACGCCTTCATTTTCTGGAAGGTGTCACGCGCGAAATAGTCTTCGACCTGGATCGACATGCTCAGGGACTCCATGGGCAAACTGAAAAGATAAGTGGCTGCAAACTGAACGTCCTCCGTATCCCCACTTTGGTTCGCCTACTCAGTACTTGAGCCGGATGGATCGTTTCCAGCATGGACGTTCGGCGCGCACTTTAGGGCGTGAAGAATGCAAGATCAACAGGCAATCCGGGCGTGTTCGTCGCGGATCGACGACCTGCCATTTGAATAACCGACTCATGTGACCGGCAGATGTTCCCCTGGGGTTCGCAAGCGTAAAAAATTGTGGAATAGACCGTGTTGTCCCTTTCGCGGGTAAACCCGCTCCCACAGGGATTACGCTATTCCTGTGGGAGCGGGTTTACCCGCGAAGGGGCCGGTGGTGTTCATATTTATGGCCACGATTTGCTGGCACTTCCGTCCATGAAATCCGCAAAAATTTTTTGTTACCGACTGGCGGATTTGCCGGTTTTGATGAGAAACATTACTATTCGCACCCTTGTCTGCCTCCCTGACGACCCCCACCGTGTCCGCACACAAAGGCTTCCTCGACCACTACCATGAGCTGATCGGCACCTGGACGCGCAAGCTGCGCAGTCGCCAGCAGGCCGAGGACCTCACGCACGATGCCTTCGTCAGGGTTCTGGAGAACCCCCGCGAGCAGGTCGAGCAGCCACGCGCTTACCTGCACCAGACGGCGCGCAACATTGCCGTGGATGGTTTTCGCCGCGAGGACCGGCGTCAGGCGCTGGAAGTGTTCGATGAAACCAGCACAAGCAGCAGCGGCGACCCCGAAGCCTATGTGCACGCCCTGGAGCTGGCCGACAGCGTCGAACGGGCGCTGGCCGAATTGCCCCTCAACTGCCGCCGGGTGTTCATCTGGCAGAAGCTCGAAGGCCTGACCCAGGCCGAGATCGCTCAGCGCATGGGCTTGAGCAAGAACATGGTCGAAAAGTATATGATCCGCACGCTCCGACACCTGCGTGAACACCTGGATGTGTCGGGATGATGAGTCAGGAGACCTCGATGAAACAGCACGGCACCGACACCGTCCGCGAGCAGGCGGCCGAATGGTTCGCCCGCGTGCAGGACGCGCCGCGGGATGCCGAGCTGCAGGCGCGCTTGCACACCTGGTTGGCAGTGGACCCGCGCCATCGCGATGAATTCGAGCAGCTTGCCAGCCTGTGGCGCGCCGCCGACTTCATTCCACGCCAGCGCCTCGAGGCGCTGTGCCAACCAGAGCCCGTGCATCAACTGCCACGCCGGCGCTTGGTACGCCAGGCACTGGCGGCCGGGGTGGCGGTGGTTGCCCTGGGGGTGGCCTGGAGTGGCTGGCAGTACCAGCGCCTCAACCACCAGGGCCAGCTGCAGACCGCCTTTGCCGAACGTCGGCAGGTCGAGTTGCCGGATGGGTCGCAACTGACGCTGAACGGCGGCACGCAACTGCAGGTCGATTTCAGCGCCGGGCGTCGGCACATCCAGCTGAATGCCGGCGAAGCGATGTTCATCGTGGCCCACGACAGCAGCCGGCCGTTTGTGGTCGACACCGCCCAAGGCAGCGTGACCGTCACCGGCACCCGCTTCGATGTGCGCCTGGACCCGGCCGCCACCCGCGTGGCGGTGGAGCAGGGTTCGGTGCGTGTGCAGGGCAAGGATGCCTCGCAGGCGCAACTGACGGCCGGCCTGGGCGCGCATATAGATGCACAAGGCAAGGTGACGCCTTCCTACGCGGTCAATGCCGCCGCGCTCACCGCCTGGCGCCAGGGCAAGCTGGTGTTCGACAACGCCACCCTGGCCGAGGTGGTGGCCGAAGTGTCGCGCTACCGCACTGAGCCGCTGCGCGTTGCCCCCGGCAAGGTGGCGCAGTTGCGCCTGTCCAGCACCTTCAGCAGCGACGACACCGATGCCTTGTTGCGCGCCTTGCCGAGCATTCTGCCGGTGGCCATCAAAGCCCATGAAGACGGTTCTCGCGAAATAATCGCGAAATAGATTCAGGTTTTTTTCAGCCCGTTCGTCTTCCTCGCCAGCTGCAACTGCCAAGCATTTCCATTTGCATGCGGTTGGCGTTTATCCCGAACTTCAGGATGTCTTGACGACGTGAACAACAACAAGCCTTTCCCACGCGTGCGCGCCCTGGCGCTGGCCCTTGCGGTCAGTGCCGTGGCCGTCAACAGCCAGGCCGAGCAGGCCGGCACTGCCATTCAGATCCAGGCGCAACCGCTGGCTTCGGCCCTAAGCCAGCTGGGCCAGCAAACCAACCTGCAGCTGTTCTACAGCCCGGAACTCGTGGCCGGTAAACAGGCCCCGGCAGTGTCCGGCAACCTGGCGCCGGTGCAGGCCCTGCACCAGTTGCTGCAAGGCAGCGGGCTGACGTTCGAGGTGTCGCAGGACACCGTGGTGGTCAAGCCACTGCCCACCACGCTCGACCTGGGCAGCGGTAGCCTGGAGCTGGCGCCCACCGACATCAAGGTTGTCGGTGACTGGCTGGGCGATGCTGACCAGGCCGTGGTCCAGAACCACCCAGGCGCGCGCACCGTGGTGCGGCGTGAGGCCATGGTGGAGAAGGGCGCGATGAACGTGCGTGACGTGCTGCGCGGTATCCCTGGCGTACAGGTGCAGGATTCCAATGGCACCGGTGGCAGCGACCTTTCACTGAACGTTGGCGTGCGCGGCCTGACCTCGCGTTTGTCACCACGCTCGACCGTGTTGATCGATGGCATCCCGGCTGCCTTCGCCCCCTATGGCCAGCCGCAGTTGTCGATGGCGCCGATCTCTTCGGGCAACCTCGACAGCATCGACGTGGTGCGCGGTGCCGGCTCTGTGCGCTATGGCCCGCAGAACGTCGGTGGGGTGATCAACTTCGTCACCCGGGCAATCCCGGAGCAGGCCTCGGCGCAACTTTCCACCACCCTGGAAACCTCGCAGCACGGCGGCTGGAAGCACACCGAATCGGCCTTCGTCGGCGGCACCGCCGACAACGGCATGGGCGTTGCGCTGTTGTACACCGGGGTGAACGGCAACGGCTACCGCGAGAGCAACAACGGCAACGACATCGACGACGTCATCCTCAAGACTCACTGGGCGCCGACCGACGTCGACGAGTTCTGGCTCAACTTCCACTACTACGATGGCCGTGCCGACATGCCCGGTGGCTTGACCCAGGCTCAGTACGACAGCAACCCGTACCAGTCGCTGCGTGACTACGACTACTTTGCCGGCCGGCGCAAGGACGTGTCGTTCAAGTGGCAGCGCCAGCTCGACGACGCCACCCAGTTCGAAGTGCTGACCTACTACACCGACAGTTTTCGCGGCAGTGCCATCGCCTCGCGTGACATGAAGACCTTGTCCTCGTACCCGCGCAACTACCACACCTTCGCCATCGAGCCGCGGGTGTCGCGGATCTTCTTCGCCGGCCCGACCACCCAGGAAGTCAGTGTTGGCTATCGCTACCTGAAAGAAGCCATGCGCGAGCAGTCGACCCGCCTGGCGCTGATCGACAACGTACCGACGTCGACCCCGACCTCCGATGGCCACGTGTTCCAGGACCGCAGCGGCGGCACCGAAGCCAGCGCCTACTACATCGATGACAAGATCGACGTCGGCAACTGGACCATCACCCCGGGCGTGCGTTTCGAGCACATCAACACCGACTGGCGCGACCGCCCGGTGCTGGACGCCAACAACCGCCCGGTGGCGGAGAAAAAGCGCAGCATCACCAGCAACGAGCCGCTGCCGGCGCTGAGTGTGATGTACCACCTCTCCGACGCCTGGAAGGTGTTCGCCAACTACGAGACCTCGTTCGGCAGCCTGCAGTACTTCCAGCTGGGCCAAGGCGGCACCGGCAACAGCACGGCCAATGGCCTGGAGCCGGAAAAGGCCAAGACCTACGAGGTTGGGACGCGTTATGACAATGGCGGCTTCGCCGGTGAGCTGACAGCGTTCTACATCGACTTCGATGACGAGCTGCAGTACATCAGCAACGATGTCGGCTGGACCAACCTGGGCGCCACCAAGCACCAAGGGATCGAGGCGTCGGTGCGCTATGACCTGGCCGGGCTGGATGCACGGCTGGAGGGGCTGTCGGTCAATGGCGGCTATACCTATACCCGCGCGACCTACGAGGGGGAGATTCCTGGTTTCAAGGGCCGTGATCTGCCGTTCTATTCACGCCAGGTGGCCACTGCCGGCGTGCGTTACGCGGTCAACCACTGGACCTGGAACCTGGACGCCTACGCCCAATCCAAGCAGCGCGCGCCGGGTACCGGTATCAATGCCGATGGCAGCTTCAATGGCGACTACATCACCGAGCCGAGCGCCGATGGGCAGTATGGCGACATTCCGGGCTACGTGACCTGGCATGCCCGCGGTGGGTACGACTTCGGGCCGAAGCTGTCCAACCTGACGCTGGCGGCGGGGGTGAAGAACCTGTTCGACAAGCAGTACTTCACCCGTTCCAGCGATAACAATGCGGGGATTTATGTGGGTGAGCCGCGGACGTTCTATGTGCAGGCCAGTGTAGGGTTCTGATACCGCGACGCCTGCTTCGCGGGACAAGCCCGCTCCCACAGGACTTTTGCAAGCCTTGAGGCTGGTGCTTAACCTGTGGGAGCGGGCTTGCCCCGCGAATGGGGCGCAAAGCGCCCCCGGCTTTTATGAAATCACCGCCTCAGCCGGCGACACGATCGAAGTCTTCGCCCCCCGCGAACGCCCCGAACTCAGGTAAGCCGCAATCGACTCCTGCGTCACCTCGCCCAAAAACACCTGCTCGGCATCCAGCACCGGCAACCACGCCCGATTGAACTCGTACATCCGCGACAGCAGGATGCGCAAGTGCTCATCGTGCGACGCCGTAGCGTTGAATTGGCGCAGGAAGTCGCCACAGGTCCCTTGCTGGCGGTGCATGTCGCGCCGGCGCACATAGCCCATCGCCTTGTTCTGCGCATCGGTCACTACCACATAGCGGCGGTCGTGCTCGTCCAGCAGCTCCAGCGCATCGCTCACCGGCGTCTCCGGGCTTACCGACGGTGCGTTGTCTGCCGCATCCTCGGCGCGCACCAGCAACAAGCGTTTCAATGTGCTGTCCTGGCCGACGAAGTTGCTGACAAAATCATCCACCGGGTGCGCCAGCAGGGTGTCCGGGTGGTCCAGCTGCAACAGCTTGCCGGCACGGAAGATGGCAATCTTGTCGCCCAGCTTGATCGCTTCGTCGATGTCATGGCTGACCATGATCACGGTCTTGTTCAGCGCCCGCTGCATCTCGAAGAACTCGTTCTGGATCATCTCGCGGTTGATCGGGTCGACCGCGCCGAACGGCTCGTCCATCAACAGCACAGGGGCCTCGGCCGCCAGGGCGCGGATCACGCCAATACGCTGCTGCTGGCCGCCGGACAGCTCGCGTGGGTAGCGCTGCAGGTACTGCTTGGGTTCGAGCTTGATCATGTGCATCAGCTCGCGGGCGCGGTCGTGGCACTTCTGCTTGTCCCAACCGAGCAGGCGCGGGACCACGGTGATGTTCTCTTCGATGGTCATGTTGGGGAACAGGCCGATCTGCTGGATCACGTAGCCGATGCGCCGGCGCAGGGTCACTTCGTCCAGCGCGCTGGTGTCTTCGCCATTGATGAACACTTGGCCGGAGGTGGGGGTGATCAGGCGGTTGATCATCTTCAGCGTGGTGCTCTTGCCGCAGCCCGAGGGGCCGAGGAACACGCAGATTTCGCCCTCGTTGACGGTGAGGTTGACCGCGTCGACGGCTTTGACGTCCTTGCCGTTGACGTTGAAGGTTTTGCTGAGGTTCTTGAGTTCGATCATGAGCGCAGTCCTTCTGGAGTCAGGGCACGTTGCAGGGTTTGCAGCAGCAGGTCGGCGATGATCGCCAGCAGGCTGACCAATACGGCGCCGACCAGCAGCATCGACATGTCGCTGCGGCTGATGGAGGTGAGGATGAGGACGCCCAGGCCGCCAGCACCGATGGTCGCGGCAATGGTCATCACGCCGATGTTCATCACCACGGCGGTGCGTACGCCGGCCAGGATCACCGGCACCGCGATGGGCAGCTCGACCATGCGCAAGCGCTGGCCGAAGGTCATGCCGATGCCGCGCGCGGCTTCACGGATGCCGGGCTCGACGTTGGTCAGCGCCAGGTAGGTGTTGCGCAGAATCGGCAGCAGTGAATAAAGGAACACGGCGGTGATCGCCGGCAGCGGGCCGAGGCCCTGGCCGAACTTGGAGTAGAACGGCAGCAGCAGGCCGAACAGGGCGATCGAGGGGATGGTCAGCAGCACCGTGGCACTGGCTTGCAGGGGGCCGGCGACGGCCGGGAAGCGAGTCATCAGGATGCCCAGTGGCACGCCGACGAGGATGGCCAGGCTGACGGCAATGCCGACCAACATGATGTGCTGCCAGGTCAATTGCAGGACCTGGGCCCAATCGAGGTGGGCGAAGGTGTCGAGCAGGCTCATGGCTGTACCTCCTTCAAGGGGTGTTCACGCAGGAAGGCTGCGGCCACGGCGGTCGGGTTCTGGTGTTCGACGTCGACCTTGGCGTTGAGCTGACGCATGGTGTCGTCGTCGAGCTGCTCGGCCAGCGGTTTGAGCAGGGCGGCCAGTTGCGGGTTGGCGTCGAGCACGGCTTTGCGTACGACAGGCGCAGCGGTGTAGTCAGGGAAGTAGTGCTTGTCGTCTTCGAGCAACTTGAGGTCGAACGCGTTCAGGCGCCCGTCGGTGGTGTAGACCAGCCCGGCGAACACCTGGTTGTTGTGCATGGCGGTGTAAACCAGCCCCGCGTCCATCTGGCGGATGTTGGCCCTGCCGACTTGCAGGTCGTACATGGCTTTGAGGCCGACCAGGCCGTCCGGGCGATTGGCGAACTCGGTGTCCAGGGCTACCAGGTGGTTGCGTTTGCTTTCGTCACGTAGCACCTGGTTGAGGTCGCTGATCGTATTCACCTGCGGGTAGGCCTCGGCGACCTCTTTAGGCAGGCCAAGGGCATAGGTGTTGCTGAATTTCGACGGGGTCAGCCAGATCAGGTCTTTTTTCGCATCAAGCGCCTTGACCTTGGCGTAAGTGGCTTCGGCGTTTGGCATGCGTTCATCGATGTGGTTGTACGACACCAACGACACACCGGTGTACTCCCACATCAGGTCGAGCTGGCCGGTTTCCTGCGCTTGGCGTGCAATGCTGCTGCCAAGGCCGGTGGTCACGCGCACATCGAAGCCGTTGGCGCGCAGGTATTGGGCGGTAATTTCGGCAAGCACGGTCTGTTCGGTGAACACCCTCGCACCGATACGCACCAGCGGTTTGTCCGCTGCCTGGGCAACACCTGTAAACAGCAGGGCTGCGCCGAGCAGCAAGGCGATTCTCTTCTTCATACGTTCCCTCGTCTTATTGGGCCAGGCCACGTTCCAGCCAGCGCTTGCTGGAGAAGCTCACCAGGGCGTCGAGCAGCAATGCCAGCAGCGCCGTACACGCGGCGCCCAGCAGCAGCTGCGGCTGGTTGTTCAAGGCAATGCCAGGGAAAATCAGGCTGCCCAGGCTGTTGGCGCCAATCAGGAATGCCAGGGGTGCGGTGCCCACGTTCAGCGCCAGGGCTACACGCACACCGCCGACGATGATTGGCACGGCATTGGGCAGTTCCACCTGCCACAGTTGCTGGCGCGGGGTCATGCCGATGCCGGTGGCGGCTTCCTTGAGCGAGGCGGGGACGTTTTTCAGGCCTTCGTAAGTGTTGCGCACGATGGGCAGGAGGGAGGCGAGGAACAGCGCGAAGATCGCGGGCCCGGCGCCGATGCCCAGGATACTGAGCGCGATGGCCAGAACGGCCAGCGGGGGGATGGTGTTGCCAACGTTGAAGAACTGCATGAAGCGCTCGGCTTTGTCGACCCGGTGCGGTCGACTTAGCGCAATGCCAGCGGGGATGCCCACGGCCAACGCCGCCGCCATCGAAGCCAGCACCAGTATCAGGTGCGCTTGCAGGTAGAACCCAAGATCGTCGCGGTAACGCGCGATCGTGTCGATGCCGATCCAGTGGATCAGCAGGGCCAGGATGACGAGCACGGTGGCGCATCCCAACAGCCCTTTTCCGTAGCGTGTAGCCACAGGCGGACTCCTTGTGTTGTCGGCGAGCACACTCTTTTTTTGGCCGGCCATACCTGGCAGCGAGTGGTGTGTTCGCGAGTAGCAGCGTGAAGCAACCGAAGGCTGCGATCAGGCCATGAGCCGAACCCCGTCGGGCCCGAAAAAGCTGATGAAACCAGTCCCCAACCGAAGCGGGTTGCAGGGGAGTGGACGTCTCCGAGGGCGTAAAGGTTCCCATCTGAGGCGGCATTTGGCCAGTGTTAATCACTGGGAGAGGTGTTTTTTCATACGAGAAAACAACGTTATTCCTACGTAAAGGCGTTGGTTTACCTGCTATCAATCCAATTGTGCTGATGGACAAAATTCCCCTCTCGTTTCTTTCAATATTTACTTGAGGGAATATTCCTCTGGAGGTATTTTGTTGGCGTGGACGATCAGATTTTGTGAGGAGTTCATCAGCGATTTCGATGCGTTGGATGACAGCGTTCAGGAGCGAATGCTGGGTCACCTGCGGTTGCTGCAATCATCAGGGCCAGCGCTTGGGCGACCTCATGTCGATACATTGAATGGATCCCGATATCCGAACATGAAGGAGTTGAGATTCACTGGGCGCAATGCGGTCTGGCGGGTCGCATTTGCTTTTGATCCTGACCGTCAGGCAGTCATCCTGGTGGCAGGTGACAAGTGCGGTGTCGGGGAGCACAGGTTTTATCAGGGGTTGATCAAGCAAGCAGACGCTCGCTTTGAGAATCACCTGTCGAGAGGAGAGAAAGATGTCCAAGACACTTGATGAGGTCATCAACGGATTGTCCCCTGAACGCAGGGAGCGGGTGGAGCAGCTGGGGCGTCAATTGATTCGCGAAGAAATGACGCTTCAGGCATTGCGTAAACAGCTCGAATTCACTCAAGAAGGTTTGGCAGAGCGTCTGGACATTCGTCAGGGCAACATATCCAAGGTGGAGAAGCGCAGTGACATGTTGATTTCGACCCTGCGCAGTTATGTGGAAGCATTGGGTGGCACCCTGGAGCTCGTCGTTCATATGCCTGGCCGTCCACCTGTAACGCTTGACGGCTTTTGTGAGGATCAGGCAAAGCGCGCCTGATTGACCGTCATTGACCAACGGCGGGGATCAAATTTTGGTCCCCGCCCAACTTCAGGTATGATATCGCCCCTTTTTGAATCCCCCAGTCAGGCGATTTCCCATGACCAACCAGGCCGCCGAAGTCGCGAAGCGCCGCACTTTCGCCATTATTTCCCACCCCGACGCCGGTAAGACCACCATCACCGAGAAGCTCCTGCTGATGGGCAAGGCCATTGCCGTCGCCGGTACCGTGAAGTCGCGCAAGTCCGACCGCCACGCCACCTCCGACTGGATGGAAATGGAGAAGCAGCGCGGCATCTCGATCACCACCTCGGTGATGCAGTTCCCGTACCGCGAGCACATGATCAACCTGCTCGACACCCCCGGCCACGAAGACTTCTCGGAAGACACCTACCGCACCCTGACCGCAGTGGACTCGGCGCTGATGGTGCTCGACGGCGGTAAAGGCGTAGAGCCGCGCACCATCGCCCTGATGGACGTCTGCCGCCTGCGCGACACGCCCATCGTCAGCTTCATCAACAAACTCGACCGTGACATCCGCGACCCGATCGAACTGCTCGACGAGATCGAAGCCGTTCTGAAGATCAAGGCCGCGCCGATCACCTGGCCGATCGGTTGCTACCGCGATTTCAAGGGCGTGTACCACCTGGCCGGCGACTACATCATCGTTTACACCCCGGGCCACGGCCATGAGCGTACCGAGGTCAAGATCATCGAGAAGCTCGATTCCGATGAAGCCCGTGCGCACCTGGGTGACGAATATGATCGCTTCCTCGAGCAGCTTGAGCTGGTTCAGGGCGCTTGCCACGAATTCGATCAGGACGAGTTCATCAATGGCCAGCTGACGCCGGTGTTCTTCGGTACCGCACTGGGCAACTTCGGTGTCGACCATGTGCTCGACGCCGTTGTCGACTGGGCGCCGCGCCCGCTGGCCCGTGTGGCCCACGAGCGTACCGTGGAGCCGGTGGAAGAGAAGTTCACAGGCTTCGTGTTCAAGATCCAGGCGAACATGGACCCGAAACACCGCGACCGTATCGCCTTCATGCGCATCTGCTCGGGCAAGTACGAGAAGGGCATGAAAATGCGCCACGTGCGTACCGGCAAGGACCTGCGCATCGGTGACGCGCTGACCTTCTTCTCTTCCGAGCGCGAGCAGCTGGAAGAAGCCTTTGCTGGCGACATCATCGGCCTGCACAACCACGGCACCATCCAGATCGGCGACACCTTCACCGAAGGCGAGGCGCTGGGCTTCACCGGTATTCCGCACTTCGCTCCAGAGCTTTTCCGCCGTGTGCGCCTGAAAGACCCGCTCAAGTCCAAGCAGTTGCGTCAGGGCCTGCAGCAATTGGCCGAAGAGGGCGCGACCCAGGTGTTCTTCCCAGAACGCAGCAACGACATCATCCTCGGTGCGGTCGGTGTGCTGCAGTTCGACGTGGTCGCCAGCCGCCTGAAGGAAGAGTACAAGGTCGAATGCGCCTACGAGCCGATCACTGTGTGGTCCGCGCGCTGGATCAGCTGTGACGACAAGAAGAAGCTCGAGGAATTCCAGACCAAGGCCATGGAGAACCTGGCCATCGACGGTGGCGGTCACCTGACCTACCTGGCGCCGACCCGGGTCAACCTGTCGCTGATGGAAGAGCGCTGGCCGGACGTCAAGTTCCGCGCTACCCGCGAACACCACTGACCCCAGGGCTGATCTAGCCCCCTGTAGGCGCAGCCTTGTGCTGCGAAGAGGCCGGTAATATCACCCACATTAGGTGGTGGTTTCACCGGCCTCTTCGCAGCACAAGGCTGCTCCTACAAAAAGCCCTGTTGATGCTGATTGCCCAGATCCGTGTCTGCGCCACCCGCGAACACCACTGATCCCAGGGCTGATCAAGCCCCCTGTAGGAGCAGCCTTGTGCTGCGAAGAGGCCGGTAATAACACCCACATAGGTGGTGGTTTCACCGGCCTCTTCGCAGCACAAGGCTGCTCCTACAAAAGCCATGCTAATTGCACCTGCAGCTTTATCACTGCATGAAGCCTTCCATGAAGTCTGCGAGCGAGCTGGCCAGGCGCCGCCTCCAAGGCGCGCTGGCGGGGTTGGCGAGGGTTCGGTCCTCGTGCACGAAGCTTTGGATGATCGCGTTGTAGCCCAGCCAGCGGCAGGGCTCGGCCGGCCAGGTGGCCAGGCTCGACAGCGGACGGTTGTCGAGCACCCAGGGTTGTGCGGTCAGTGCGTTGTGCTGGTTGAGAATCAGCGCAGCCAGGGTGCGCCCGCCGAGGTTGGTGGCACCGACGCCTTCGCCGCCGTAGCCGCCGGCCAGGGCAATACCGCGTTGGCGGTCGCACAGCATGTGCGGGCGGAAGCGCCGGGCCATGCCCAGGTTGCCGCCCCAGGAATGGGTGATGCGCACATGCTTGAGCTGGGGGAACAGCTCGCTGAATAGGTAGCGGCGCAGGTCAACCTCGGCATCGGTCAGGGTGAAGTCTTCGCGTAGCCGGCCACCGAAGCGGTAGCCGCCGCGGGCGCCGAACACCAGGCGATTGTCGGCCGTGCGCTGGCCATAGGTAACCTGGCGGCTGCTTTCGCTGAACGCCTGGCCCTGGCTCAGGCCGATCTGCTCCCAGGTCGATTCCGGCAGTGGCTCGGTGGCCACCAGCAGGCTCTGCACTGGCAACTGATGCTTGCCCAGCGGTGGCAGGCTGGCGGCGTAACCTTCCACAGCGGGCACCGTCCACTGGCAGCGGATGCGTGCCAGCGGGGTACGCACTTCACCCGGCTGCCAGTCGATGGCAGGGGTGTTCTCGTAAATCGGCACGCCGAGGTTTTCTACCGCCCGGGCCAGGCCGCGCGCCAGCTTGGCTGGCTGGATCGTTGCGGTGTGCGGGCTGTAGATCGCACCGTAGGCGTTGCTGACCCGCAACTGGGCGTCCAGCTGCTCGGGGCGCAGCCAGCGGTAGTCATCCTCGGTCATGCCCTGGCGATAGAGGTCGTCCAGGTAGGCGCGCAGGCTGCGCTCCTGCTCGGGGTAGCGGGCAGCGCAATACAGCACGCCACCTTTGCGGTAATCGCAGTCGATGGCTTCGCGTTGCAGCACGGCGTGCACTTCATCGGGAATGCCGTGCAGCAGGTCGATGCTGGCGCGGCGTTGTTGCGGCGACAGGCTGGCCAGCAGGCGGTCCTCGCCGAGCAGGTTGCCCATCAGCCAGCCGCCATTGCGCCCGGAGGCGCCGAAGCCGGCGATGTTGGCCTCGATCACCGCGATGTTCAACTGTGGCGCCTGGCGCTTGAGGTAGTACGCGGTCCACAGGCCGGTATAACCGGCGCCGATGATGCACACGTCAACGTCGAGGTCATCGCGCAGTGCCGGGCGCGCGCACAGCGGCTCGTCGAGCTGGTCCATCCACAGGCTGAGCGTGCGCAGGGGTTGCATCGGGTTCGGCTCCACATCGGTCAAGGTCTGTGGGCGATCCTAGTGCTGTCAGCCAGCGGCTGTCTTACGTGCGTGCACGCAGAGAAATTTGCTTGAGGTAGGCCTTGGGCGTGAGTCCGGTGTTTTCGCGGAAGCACTTGTAGAACGCCGACAGCGAATTGAAGCCCGCGCTGAATGCCAGGTCGTCGATCGGAGCCTGGGCAGTATTGTCGTCCAGGCTGGCCATCAGGTGCTGCAGGCGCGCCTGGTTGACGTAGCGGTAGAAGCTTTGGCCCAGCACCTGGTTGAGCAGGTAGGAGATCTGGTTGCGGCTGTAGCCGCTGGCATCGGCGACCTGTTGCAGGTCCAGTTCCGGGTCGAGGTAGGGGCGTTGACGCTGAAAGTAGTGCTCAAGGTCCTGGGCCATGGTCGACAGCTGGCGCGGCGAAAGCCCGAGGCGGCTGGTGGCCGGTCGCGGGCCGGCGTTGGTCAGGCCCTTACCCTGCTGTCGCACCAGCGTGGCGTATTCGTTGACCCGCCAGATCAGGCCATCCTTGACGGTGATGGCCTCGCTGGACTGGAACGCGACCAGGCCTTCGCCGCCTTGCACGGTGACTTGGTACTGGATGAAAGCTGTGCAGCCATCGATGCGGATACGGTCGCTGTGGACGATATCTTCACCCGCCTCACGTGGCAGGCTGGCGCGCACGTAGTCGCGCAGGCCGTTGAAGCCGAGCACGCGGTTCTGGAAGAAGTCGTGGTACCGCACGTCTGGGTGATACAGCGCAATGACGCCGTCGAGGTCGCGGTGCTTCCAGCACAGGTGATAGCGCATCACGGTTTCGGCGGTGATGGGCGTTTGTTCGGGGCCGTCGGCAGGGGGGGTAGGACGCATTGGCAAATAGTGCCGGGGGCAGTGGCGGTAGGCAAGCCAGTGGGCGCGGCCAGAAGACATTGCATAAACCCTGAGCCTGTACGAGCAAACCGGGTGTTTTGCACGACTCCAGGAAACGTGTTTGAGCTAACCCGTTGATTCGCTTGAAAGTCATTTTTTGACACATGTGGCACGGCCTCTGCACCGATCATCACGCGACTGGTCCCGATGCTCACAATAAAGGCGAAAAACCATGATCCCCTCTGCCGAATATCCGTATGTCGATTCCCAGAATCGTTCAGGCGTGTCCTGGGCGGCCATCTTCGCGGGTGCCGCTGCTGCTGCCGCGCTGTCTTTGATCCTTGTGGTGCTCGGTGCGGGGCTTGGCTTTGCCGCCACTTCGCCCTGGGCAGATGAAGGCGCCAGCGCCCAGACCTTGGGCGTGTCGGCGATCATCTGGTTGTTGTTGACGCAGATTCTCGCTTCAGGCCTGGGCGGCTATATCGCCGGCCGGCTGCGGGTGAAGTGGGCCAATCTGCATGGCGATGAAGTGTATTTCCGCGACACGGCCCATGGCTTCCTCGCCTGGGCAGTGGCCACGCTGGTTGCGGCCATGCTGATCGTTGGCACCGTCGGTGGTTTGGCCGGTGCGGGCGTGCAGGCCGGGGCGACGGCGGTTGGGGCGGCTGCGAGCATGGCGCCCAAGCCTGATGCCAATGGTTACTTCGTCGACAGCCTGTTCCGTAGCGATGGCCCGGCAGCGGTCAGCGACGATGCTGCCAATGGCGTAGCGGCGCGCATCCTGGCCAAGTCCATCGCGCAGGGTGGCACGCTGGCTGAAGGTGACCGCGCGTATCTCGCGCAATTGGTGGCCCAGCGTACCCGCTTGAGCCAGGCGGAAGCCGAAGCACGGGTAGATGAAGTGTACGCCCAAGTGCAGCAGGCCAAGGTGCAGGCAAAACAGGCGGCTGATACGGCGGCCAAAGTGGCGGCCTGGACGGCGCTGTGGACCTTCGTTGCGCTGCTCTGCGGTGCGTTCTTTGCCAGCCTGGCTGCGTTGTTCGGTGGCCGTCAGCGTGATCGCGTGCTGTGGCTGGAAGGGGAAGGCGTGGGCTACACGACCCATCGAAGCATTCAACGTTAAGGAAGGAGAAACAACATGCGCTCATTACTGCTGTGGATGCTTGGGGTACCGATTCCGGTGATCATCCTGATCGCGATATTCATGCATTGAGACGATGGGGCCGCTTTGCGGCCCTTCGCGGGGCAAGCCCGCTCCCACAGATCTCACACTGTTCTTGAGGGCAGTGTGATACCTGTGGGAGCGGGCTTGCCCCGCGAAGAATGTCACACCGACCTAGAGAAATTGCTCTGCATAATGGCAGGCGACTTGCCGGGTTCCCACTTGCCTGAAGGCCGGCACTTCAACAGCACACCGCTCCGTCGCATACGGGCAACGCTTGTGAAACGCGCAGCCATCCGGCGGGTTCAATGGGTTGGGTAATTCCCCCGCAATGCGAATCTTAGGCTTCAACGGGTCTGGATGAATCGCCGGCGTTGCCGACAGCAATGCCTGTGTATAAGGGTGCAGCGGCTTCTCGTAGATATCCGCCTTCGGCCCCATCTCCGCCGGCCGCCCCAGGTACATCACCAACACCTGATCCGCCACATGCCGCACCACCGCCAGGTTGTGCGAGATGAACACGTAAGCGGTGTTGAATTCCTTCTGCAGGTCCATGAACAGGTTCAGCACCTGTGCCTGGATCGACACGTCGAGTGCAGAGGTCGGCTCGTCCGCCACCAGCACCTTGGGCTGCAGCATCATGGCCCGGGCCAGGGCGATACGTTGGCGCTGCCCCCCCGAAAACATGTGCGGGTAGCGCTGGTAGTGCTCGGGTCGCAGGCCGACCTGCTCCATCATCTTCTGCACTTTCTCGCGCCGCTCGGCCTTGTTCAGCGAGGTATTGATCAGCAGTGGCTCGGCCAGTTGGTCGCCGATCTTCTGGCGCGGGTTCAGCGAGGCATACGGGCTCTGGAAGACCATCTGCACATCGCGGCGCAATTGCTTGCGCTCGGCCTTGCTGGCGCCTGTGACCTCGGTGCCGGCGATCTGCAGCGAGCCGGAGGAGGGCTCTTCGATCAAGGTCAGGGCGCGGGCCAGGGTCGATTTGCCACAGCCGGATTCACCGACCACAGCCAGGGTCTTGCCGGCCTCCAGCTCGAACGATACGCCATTGAGCGCACGCACCAGGGCATGGCCCTTGAACAGGCCGCGGGATACTTCGTAATGGCGAGTCAGCTCGCGGGCAGTAAGTACGACGGCCATCACGCCACCTCCTGGTTCAGCGGGTAGAAGCAACGCACCAGGCTGTGTGCCTGGGGGGCGAGGGGCGGGCGTTGTTGCCGGCAGTTGTCCTGCACATACGGGCAGCGCGGCGACAGCAGGCAACCTTGCGGCCGGTCGTAACGGCCAGGGACGATGCCGGGCAGGGTGGCCAGGCGCTCGGCGCCCAGGCTGTGCTCGGGGATCGCTGCCAGCAGGGCTTCGCTGTAGGGGTGGGCGGGGACGTCGAACAGCTCGGGCACCTGGCCCACTTCTACCGCTTGCCCGGCGTACATCACACACACGCGCCGGGCGGTTTCAGCCACTACGGCCAGGTCATGGGTAATGAGAATGAGCGCCATGTTGCGCTCTTTCTGCAGGTTGACCAGCAGCTCCATGATCTGCGCCTGGATGGTCACGTCGAGGGCGGTGGTGGGTTCGTCGGCGATCAGCAGCTTGGGTTCGCCGGCAATCGCCATGGCGATCGCCACGCGCTGGCTCATGCCGCCAGACAGCTGGTGCGGATACGCGTCCAGGCGGCTTTCCGCGGCGGGGATTTCGACCTTTTTCAACAGTTCCAGGGCCCGCTGGCGCGCAGCCTTGCCCTTCAGGCCCAGGTGCTGGCGCAGCACTTCTTCAATCTGGTAGCCCACGGTGAAGCTCGGGTTGAGCGCGGTCATCGGGTCCTGGAAGACCATGGCGATGTCCTTGCCCACCACCTTGCGCCGCTGGCGGCCGCTGAGCTTGAGCATGTCGGTGCCGTTGAACGTCATGGTATCGGCGGTGATGCGCCCGGGGGCGTCGATCAGGCCCATCAGGGCCATCATGGTCACGGATTTGCCCGAGCCGGACTCGCCGACGATGGCCAGGATCTCACCGGCATCCACGGCCAGGTCCAGGCCATCCACTACCGGCACTGCATGGGCATCGCCGAAGCGCACATTGAGGTTGTTGATCTGCAACAGTGACATGGCGTTCTCCTCAGGCGGCGTTCTTGAGTTTCGGGTCCAGCGCATCGCGCAGTCCGTCGCCCATCAGGTTGATTGCCAGCACGCTGAGCAGAATGGTCACCCCCGGCAGGCTCACCACCCACCAGGCCCGCTCGATGTAGTCGCGGGCCGAGGCCAGCATGGTGCCCCACTCGGGGGTGGGCGGTTGCACGCCCAGGCCGAGGAAGCCCAGGGCCGCGGCGTCGAGGATCGCCGAGGAGAAACTCAAGGTGGCCTGCACGATCAGCGGCGCCATGCAGTTGGGCAGCACGGTGACGAACATCAGCCGCGGCAAGCTGGCACCGGCCAGGCGGGCGGCGGTGACGTAGTCGCGGTTGAGTTCGCCCATTACCGCGGCGCGGGTCAGGCGCACATAGGCAGGCAACGAGACGATGGCGATGGCGATCACCGTGTTGATCAGGCCAGGGCCGAGGATGGCGACGATGGCCACGGCCAGTAGCAGCGAGGGCAGGGCCAGCATCACGTCCATCAGGCGCATGATCGAGGGGCCGAGGAAGTGCGGAAAGAAGCCGGCCAGCAGGCCCAGCAGAATCCCCGGGATCAGCGACATCACCACCGACGACAGGCCGATCAGCAATGACAGCCGGGCGCCCTGGATCAAGCGCGACAGCAGGTCGCGGCCCAGTTCGTCGGTGCCGAGGATGAACTGCCAGGTACCGCCTTCGAGCCACACCGGCGGGGTCAGCAGGAAGTCGCGGTACTGCTCGCTCGGGTCATGCGGTGCGACCCAAGGGGCGAACAGGGCGCAGAACACCACCAGGCACATGAAGGCCAGGCCCATCACCGCGCCTTTGTTGCGCGAGAAGGCGTGCCAGAATTCCTTGTACGGCGAGGGGTAGAGCAGGCTTTGGTCCACCGGGCTGGCCGGTGCGACGGATTTTGCAATCGGGCTAGTCATGGCGAAGGCCTCAGCGCTGATGACGGATGCGTGGGTTGGCCAGGCCGTAGAGGATGTCCACGACGAAGTTGACCAGAATCACCAGGCAGGCGATCAACAGGATGCCGTTCTGGACCACGGGGTAGTCACGGGCACCGATGGCTTCGATCAGCCATTTGCCGATGCCCGGCCAGGAAAAGATGGTTTCGGTGAGCACGGCGCCGGCCAGCAGTGTGCCGACTTGCAGGCCGAACACCGTGAGCACCGGGATCAGCGCGTTACGCAGGCCGTGCACGAACACCACGCGGGCGGGCGACAGGCCCTTGGCGCGGGCGGTGCGGATGTAGTCTTCGCGCAGTACTTCGAGCATGGACGAGCGGGTCATGCGGGCGATCACCGCCAGCGGAATGGTGCCCAGTACGATGGCCGGCAGGATCAGGTGCATCACCGCATCCTTGAACGCGCCTTCTTCGTCACTGAGCAGGGTGTCGATCAGCATGAAACCGGTTTTCGGCTCGATGTCGTAGAGCAGGTCGATGCGCCCGGACACCGGCGTCCAGCCCAGGCTGACCGAGAAGAACATGATCAGGATCAGGCCCCACCAGAAAATCGGCATGGAGTAGCCAGCGAGCGAGATGCCCATCAACCCATGATCGAACAGCGAGCCCCGCTTCAGTGCCGCGATCACCCCGGCCAGCAGGCCGACGATGCCGGCGAACAGCAGGGCGGCGAAGGCCAGCTCCAAGGTGGCGGGGAACAGGGTGAGGAATTCGGTCCACACGCTCTCGCGGGTACGCAGCGATTCGCCCAGGTCACCCTGGGCGAGCTTGCCCACATAGTCCAGGTACTGGACCGGCAGTGGCTTGTTCAGGCCCAGGCGCTCCATGGCCTGGGCGTGCATTTCGGGGTCGACCCTGCGCTCGCCCATCATCACTTCCACCGGGTCGCCGGGGATCAGGCGTATGAGCGCGAAGGTGAGCAAGGTGATACCGAAGAAGGTCGGGATCAGCAGGCCCAGGCGCCGGGCAATAAAACTCAACATTGTCGGGGTTACCTCTTCAGGCCAGGCGGCAGTCAGCACGCCACGGCAGTGCCGCCGGTCCCCATGTGGGCTGCCGGCGGTCGTTGTTTTTCTACTTCACCCGGGTGGTGGCGAAGTTGTTGTTGGTCAGAGGGTTGATCACGTAACCCTCCACGTTGTCACGCATGGCGGTAAACACCTTCGGGTGGGCCATGCTGATCCAGGGCTGGTCGTCATCGTACACCTTCAATGCCTCGCTATAGAGCCTTGCACGCGCGTCGTTATCGATCACCTCGCGGGCTTGGGTGATCAACGCCTGGAATTTCGAGTTGCACCAGCGCGCGTAGTTCTCGCCATTTTTCGCCGCCTCGCAGCTGAGCAGTGGGGTGAGGAAATTGTCTGGGTCGCCGTTGTCGCTGGCCCAGCCGGTGGACACCAGGTCGGCTTCGCCTTTTTTGGCCCGGCGCAGCATCTCGGCCCACTCCATGACGCGGATGTCGAGCTTGATGCCAACCTTGGCCAGGTCTGATTGCAACATCTCGGCGGACAGCCGCGGGTTGGGGTTGGTCATGCCACCGCCGTTGCGGGTGAACAGGGTGATGACCGTACCCTCCGGCACACCGGCCTCCTTGAGCAGCGCACGTGCCTTGTCGAGGTCGCGGGGCGGGTTTTTGTTGTCGCGGTTGAAGCCGATCATTGACGGCGGGTAGGGGTTGATAGCGACCAGGGCGTTGCCTTTGCCGAACAGCTGATCGACGTGGGACTGGCGGTCGAAGGCCATGTCGATGGCTTTGCGCACCCGCACATCGTTGAGGTATTTGTGCTCTGTGTTCATGGCGATGTAGCCGGTAACCAGTGCTTCGGTGTTGGCGATCTTGAGCTTGGGGTCTGCCTTGATCGACGGCACGTCCTCGGGCTTGGGGTACAGCGCTACCTGGCATTCGTTGGCGCGCAGCTTCTGCAGGCGGACGTTGCTGTCGTTGGCGATGGCAAAGACCAGGGCATCGGCCGGTGGCTTGCCACGGAAATAGTCCGGGTTGGCCTTGTAGCGGACCTGTGCGTCCTTGCTGTAGCGCTGGAAGATGAACGGGCCGGTGCCGATCGGCTTGCTGTTGAGGTCGCCTGTCTTACCGGCCTTCAGCAACTGGTCGCCGTATTCGGCGGAGTAGATCGAGGTGAAACCCATGGCCATGTCACGCAGAAACGGTGCTTCCGGGCGGGTGAGGGTGATCACCACGGTTTGATCGTCAGTCTTGTCTACCGACTTGAGCAATTTGCCAAAGGCCATGCTTTCGAAATACGGGTAGCCGACGCTGGTCTTGTCGTGCCAGGGGTGTTGTGGGTCTAGCTGGCGATTCAGGCTCCACAGTACATCGTCGGCATTGAAGTCGCGGGTGGGCGTGAAGTAGTCGGTGGTGTGGAACTTCACCCCCTGGCGCAGGTGGAAGGTGTAGGTCAACCCATCGGCGGAGATGTCCCAGCGTTCCGCCAGGGCTGGCTGGATGTCGGTCGTCCCGGGGGTGAAATCGACCAGGCGGTTGAACAGGGTTTCGGACGAGGCATCGAACGTCACGCCCGTGGTGTACTGGACGACATCGAAGCCCTCGGGGCTGGCTTCGGTACACACCACCAGCGGCTTGGCCGCAAGCGGCGCGGCGCTGCCCAGGATGAGCGCTGCCAGGGCAGCGCGGAGCGGTAGCGATTTCATGAATACTCCCTGCAAGCTTTGATTCCAGCGTAGCCGCCACGGCCTGTTTTTTTCAGTGGGCGAAGCAGGCCGTGGCGTCATGGGTCAGAGGATGTTGAACGGAATGGTGGTCACCACGCGGAACTCGTCCAGGCTGCCATCGGCCTGGGCCTTGCTGGCGCGGTGTGCGGTATAGGTGGCGCGGATGCTGGTGTCTTTCAGCGGGCCGCTCTGCACCGCGTAGCTGGTGCCGATGCCCCACTCGTAGTGGGTCTCGCCGTCCATCCCCTTCACGTCATAGGCGGTGCCGCGGTAGTGCGTGCCATCGATGCCCCAGCCGCGGGCGTTGTACAGGTTGAACTTCAGGCCCGGCACGCCGTAGGGCGCCATGTTCAGCACATAGGAAATCTGCAGGGATTTCTCGTTGGGGCCGTTGAAGTCCGAGAGCAGCGAGTTGGCCAGGTAGATGCCGTTGGTTTCGTGCAGGTAGTCGAAGTACTCGTTGCCGTTGACCTGCTGCCAGGCTGCCGAAAGGGTGTGGGCCTGGTGGGTCAGGCCAAGCGACAGGCTGTAGGTGTCGTTGTCGATCTCACCCATCTTCTTGCTGCCTTCGTCCACGGTCTTGTAGTAGTTCAGACCGGTGCTCAGGCTGAGTACGGCGCTGTCACCCAGCACGTGGTTGGCGCCGAAGTAGTACTGGTTCCAGAAGTCGTCGACCTTGGTGGCGTACAGGCTGGTGGTCAGGCTCTTGAACGGCTGGTAGTTGACCCCGGTGGTGCTGGCGCGGTCGGTCTCGACGCCAGCGGCGCCGTACTCGCTGCGGAATTTGCTGAGGCTTTGCTCGGTGCGCGGCGAGACGCGGTCGAAGGTGCCCAGGTCGAACGAGAGGTTGTCGAATTCGGCACTGTGCAGAAAGGCACCCTGGAAGCTCGAAGGCAGAGCGCGGTTGCCGATGTAGGCGATCATCGGCGTGTCCACCGACTGGCGGCCGACGGTGAGTGTGGTGTTGGACACACGGGCTTTGATGTTGCCCAGGCCCAGTTTGCTCCACTGGCCAATGGGGTCGCCGTCGCTGTGGGTCAGCGTCCGGTTGTTGGGGCCGGCGATGGCCTCGCGGTCCTGTAGCAGGGCAACGGCGTTGTAGCCGGCCGCTTCAACGGCAAAGCCCACGGTGCCTTGGGTAAAGCCCGAGCTGTAGTTGAGGATGGTGCCTTGCAGCCAGTTCTCGCGGCTGTGGGTGTCGTGGCGGGTGCCGTCGCTTTTGTAGTACTTCCACAACGGGCCGCGGGTGGCGCGCTCGCGGGCGTACCAGTTGCGGGTAGAGCCAGACAGGCTCTGGCCGTCGATGAAGCCAGTGGCTTGTTCCTGTTCGTTGCCGGTCTTGAGGGTGAGCGGGACGTAGTCCTGGCTCTGAGGGTCGGCTTCGACCACGGAGCAAAAGCTGCCGATGGTTAAGGCCAGTGCGGTTGAGGTGAATATTCTCAAGGTGAAAGCTCCCTTTCCTTTTTCTAGTTATTACCGGCCTTGTGAGCCGGGTTTTTTGCTGCGGTGTTGCCAGGTTTGCCTGGGGTTGCCGGGCTAATCAGGGGGAGAGGTGTTGCCTGCACTGACCTCTTCGTGGGGAACCTGTGGGAGCGGGTTTACCCGCGAAGAGGCCGGTGCAGGTTGAAAAATCAATCAACACTCACACCGGAAAAATCATTGCGGCCAAAGGGGCTGACCTTGAAGTCGGAAACCTTGACACTGATCGGCTGGTTCACCGTGGAATGCGCCACCGGGGTAATCGGCACCTGTTGCTTGAGCCGCTGCTGGGCCTGGCGGTAGAGGGCGGTGCGCTGGTCGCGGTCGGTCACCTGCTTGGCCTGCTTGACCAGGCTGTCGTACTGCGGGTCGCACCACAGGGAGTAGTTGTTGCTGCCGATGGCGTCGCAGTTGTAGAGGGTGCCGAGCCAGTTGTCGGGGTCGCCGTTGTCACCGGTCCAGCCGATCAGGGCGATGTCGTGCTCGCCGCTTTTCATGCGCTTGAGGTACTCGCCCCATTCGTAGCTGACGATGCGCACCTTGAAGCCCAGCTTGTTCCAGTCGGCCTGGAGCATCTCGGCCATGAGCTTGGCGTTGGGGTTGTACGGGCGCTGCACCGGCATGGCCCATAGGGTGACTTCGGTGCCGTCCTTGACCCCGGCCTGCTTGAGCAGTTGCTTGGCTTTTTCCGGGTCGAACGGGGCGTCCTTGAGGCTGTCGTCGTAGGACCATTGGGTGGGCGGCATGGCGTTCACTGCCAGTTGCCCGGAGTCCTGATACACCGCCTGCAGGATCGCCTGCTTGTTGACTGCCATGTCCATGGCCTGGCGCACTTCCAGGCGGTCGAAGGGCGGGTGCTGGGTGTTGTAGGCGATGTAGCCGAGGTTGAAGCCGGGCCGTTGCAGCACCTCGAGTGTCTTGTCGGCCTTGAGCGCGGGCAGGTCGGCCGGCCGTGGGTGCAAGGTGACCTGGCATTCGTTGCGGCGCAGCTTCTGGATGCGCACCGAAGGGTCGGTATTGATCGAGAACACCAGGTTGTCGATCTTCACCTCGTCCGGTGCCCAATAGTCCTTGTTGCCCTTGAAGCGGATCTGCGCGTCCTTCTGGTAGCGCTGGAACACGAACGGCCCGGTGCCGATGGGTTGCTGGTTGATGTCGCTGGGGCGCCCGCGGGTCATCAACTGCTCGGCGTATTCGGCAGACAGGATGGACGCGAAGCTCATGGCAAGGTTCTGGATGAACGCGGCGTCGACCTTGTTCAGGGTGAACACCACGGTCAGCGGGCCGGCCTTCTCGATGCGGGCGATGTTCTTGTCCAGGCCCATGCTGACGAAGTAGGGGAACTCGGTGGAGTAGGCCAGCCGGAACGGGTGGCCCTTGTCGAGCATGCGGTTGAAGGTGAACAGCACGTCGTCGGCATTGAAGTCGCGGCCTGGGGTGAACGCCTTGTTGGCGTGGAACTTCACGCCCTCGCGCAGGTGGAAGGTGTAGCGCAGGCCATCCTCGGAGATGTCCCATTTGGTCGCCAGGGCCGGGTGCACGGCAGTGCCGCCGCGTTCGAATTCGACCAGGCGGTTGTAGATCGGCTCGGCGGCGTCGTTGTCGGTGGCGCTGGTGTACTGGGCGGTGTCGAAACCAGCCGGGCTGCCTTCAGAACAGAACACCAGGTTTTTCGCGAGCAGGGCCGGGGATTGGCTCATCAGGCCCAGCGCGAGCAGGGTCGAAAGGGCGGTGGCATGGCGCATGGCAAGTCCTTGTTCGTCTGTTTCGCCGCCTCGGGGTACGAATGGCGGCAACAGGTTGCCTATCCCGCTGCGGGTAGCAGCAGGCAGGCGTGATGGAGGTTGGCTGTGGTGGGGCAGGCACCCGCCGCGCGGCGGGTGCCGGGGGCTACCCTATTATTCGTCCACGCTGACGCCGTAGAAGGCATTCAGCGAGAACGGGCTGATCTTGAAGTCCTTCACCCTGACACTCATGGGCTGGTACACGGTGGAGTGGGCGATCGGGGTGATCGGCACCTGCTGCTTGAGGATGTGCTGCGCCTGTTGGTACAGCTCAGTGCGTTTGGCGGGGTCCGAGGTGGCTTTGGCCTGTTTGATCAGGTCGTCGTAGGGTTTGTAGCACCACTTGGAGAAGTTGTTGCCGTCGATCGCATCGCAGCCGTACAGGGTACCTAGCCAGTTGTCCGGGTCGCCGTTGTCGCCGCTCCAGCCGATCAGCATGGCGCCCTGTTCGCCGCCTTTGGAGCGCTTGATGTATTCGCCCCATTCATAACTGACGATCTTGGCCTTGATGCCGATCTTGGCCCAGTCCGATTGCAGCATTTCGGCCATCAGCTTGGCATTGGGGTTGTACGGGCGTTGCACGGGCATGGCCCACAGGGTGATCTCGGTGCCCTCCGGGATGCCAGCTTGCTTGAGCAGCTGCTTGGCCTTTTCCGGGTCGTAGGGGGCGTCCTTGATGCTGTCGTCATAGGACCACTGGGTGGGTGGCATGCCGTTTACCGCCAGTTGGCCGGCACCCTGGTAAACCGATTCGATGATCTTCTTCTTGTCCACCGCCATGTCCAGTGCCTGACGCACTTCGAGCTTGGCCATGGGGTTGGGCACGCTGCTGCCTTTGATTTTGTCCATCACGTTGTAGGCGATGTAGCCGACGTTGAAGCCGGCCTGTTGCGGCATCTGCAGGTTCTTGTCGGCCTTGAGCGGCTCGATGTCGGCAGGACGCGGGAACAGCGTGACCTGGCACTCGCCTTTCTTGAGCTTCTGCATGCGCACCGAGGCATCGGTGGTGATGGCGAAGATCAGGTTGTCGAGCTTCACGTCCTCGGGTTTCCAGTAGTCCTTGTTGCCCTTGAAGCGGATTTGCGCGTCTTTCTGGTACTTGCTGAACACAAATGGGCCGGTGCCGATCGGTTTCTGGTTGAGGTCGGCAGCCTTGCCGCCTTTCAGCAACTGGTCGGCATACTCGGCCGACTGGATGGACGCGAAGCTCATCGCCAGGTTCTGAATGAACGCGGCGTCCACCTCGTTGAGGGTGAAGCGCACGGTGTGCTCGTCGACCTTCTCGAGCTTGGCGATGTTCTTGTCCATGCCCATGTCGGTGAAGTAGGGGAATTCGGTGGGGTAGGCCTTACGGAACGGGTGGTTCTTGTCGAGCATGCGGTTGAACGTGAACAGCACGTCATCGGCATTGAATGTGCGGGTGGGCTTGAAGTAGTCGGTGGTGTGGAACTTGACCCCTTCGCGCAAGTGGAAGGTGTAGGTCTTGCCGTCGTCGGACACTTCCCATTTAGTCGCCAGGCCCGGGATCACGGCGGTACCGCCGCGTTCGAACTGGGTCAGGCGGTTGAACACGGTCTCGGCCGAGGCGTCGAAGTCGGTTCCCGTCGTGTATTGCCCTGGGTCGAAGCCAGCCGGGCTGCCTTCGGAGCAGAACACCAGGTTGGACGCTGCGTGGGCGAGCGGGGCGCCGGTCAGCAAACCTGCGCCTAGCAGGAACGGAATGACTGCGTGTTTGAGCATGGTGGCCTCATTGTTGTCATTTTTGATTGAGGTGGCCTCGTGAGCCGACCTGAGGATACTTATGCAGGGGCTGTTCCCAATGCAACACTCAGAAGGATAGTTGGCGCCAGAAAGGTGGTACGAGCGTACATGGATGTCGCATCAGTATAACTTTCGACGAAGTTGAACGTTTGCGCGGGCAAAATGATGGCAATTGCAGGATGTTTCGAGGGGGAGGGATATGTAAGCTGCACCTTAAAAGTGCGTAGGAAATGTCTTAAATTGCAGAATGGGGGCTGCTTTGCAGCCCATCGCAACGCAAGGCCGCTCCTACAGGTGCAGCACAAGCCTTAGGCTCTGCGCTGCCCCTGTGGGAGTCGGCTTGCAGGCGATTGGGCCGCAAGGCGGCCCCATTCAGATCAGGGCATCTGAACTTCGATCAAACCATCGGCATTCATGCTCACTTCGCTGGTACCCGCTTCGATATCCGGCGCCGGCGCCGCTTCGTCAGCGCCCATGGCTTTCATGGCCATCGGTGCGCTGCGCAGGTACGGGCGTGGGTAGCCGCTGCTGTTGAGGTTCAGGTTGACCACTTTGTAGCCCTTGCCACCCAGCGCCTCGGTGGCCAGCTGAGCGCGTGCCTTGAAGGCATTGACCGCGTCCTTGAGCAAATCATCTTCGCTGGCCTTGCGCGTGGCCGGGGCGATGGAGAAGTCCATGCCGCCCATTTTCAGGTCTTGCAGCAGGTCGGCGGTCAATTGCGACAGGGCTGGGAAGTTGGCGCTTTCCAGGCGCAGCTCGGCGCGTTCACGCCAGCCGGTGATTTTCTGCCCTTTGCTGTCATAGACCGGGTAGCTGTTGCGGCTGCCCTGGCTGATCTTCACATCCTTGACCTGGCGAGACTGCTGCACAGCCTTGTTCATGGTCTCGGTGATCTCTTTGGCAAGTTTGCCCGGGTCGGTGTTCTGCGCTTCGCTGTAGAGGGTCACGACCATCAGGTCGCGTGGCACTTCCTTGCTGACTTCGGCACGCAGCGACACCTGGTTGAAGCGCGGCTCATCGGCCGCCAGCGCAGGCAGGCTGGCGAGCAGGCCGCAAGACAGGATCAAGGCAGTGCCGCGACGAGGGATTTGCATGTAAGACTCCTTGGCAATAAAAGGGCGTGGGTGCTGGCTCTCCATTCCACGCATGGCCCATCAGACCGGGAACAGTGTAGTGGGTTCAAAAGTGCCATCATGAACCTGTGACAAAGTGTGGCGCTTTGCCGCATCGCTGCAGCGAGGCGCCCGGCTTCGGTATACTCCAGCCGATTTTCTGGAGCACTCATCAGGAGAGCTCATGCTCGCCGACGTACAACCGTTGTCCGCTACACGTCAGAACCTCTGGCGCCTGACTGTTATTCGCGTGCTGGTCCTGGCTGCCCAGGCAGGTTCCGTGGGCGTCGCCTACTGGACCGACCTGCTGCCCTTGCCGTGGTTTTCGCTGGCGGCGACGCTGGCCCTGTCGTCCATCCTGTGCGCCTTCACTGCGTTGCGCCTGCGCCTGTCGCTGCCGGTCACCGAAATGGAATATGCACTGCAGCTTGCCTGTGACCTGCTGATCCACAGTGCCTTGCTGTATTACTCCGGCGGTTCGACCAACCCGTTCGTTTCGTATTACCTGGTGCCGCTGGCCATTGCTGCGGTGACCTTGCCCTGGCTCTATTCGCTGATTCTTTCGGGCATTGCCCTGACGGCCTACAGCCTGCTGCTGGTGCAGTTTTACCCGCTGGAAGGGCTGCCGCTGGCGCGGGACAAGATGCAGGTCTACGGCATGTGGCTGAGCATTGCCCTGGCGGCAGCGGTCATCACCTTCTTTGCCGCGCGCATGGCCGAAGAACTCCGCCGCCAGGAACAACTGCGTTCCGAGCGCCGTGAGGAGAGCCTGCGCGATGAGCAGTTGCTGGCCGTGGCCACCCAGGCCGCTGGCGCTGCCCACGAACTGGGCACCCCGCTGGCGACGATGAGCGTGCTGCTCAACGAAATGCGCCAGGACCACCCCGACCCACTGTTGCAGGAAGACCTTCAGATCCTTCAGGACCAGGTCAAACTGTGCAAGGAGACCTTGCAGCAACTGGTGCGTGCCGCCGAGGCCAACCGCCGCCTGGCGATGGTCGAGCAGGACGTTACCGCCTGGCTCGACGAAGCGCTCAACCGTTGGCACCTGATGCGGCCCGAGGCCAGCTACCGCTTCCAGCGCCTCAGGGATGGCCAGGTACCGCGCCTGACCCCACCACCGGACCTGACCCAGGCGCTGCTGAACCTGCTGAACAATGCAGCCGACGCATGCCCGGACGATCTCGAGGTGCGCCTTGACTGGGACGCCCAGGACATTGTCATCAGTATCCGTGACCATGGCCCCGGTGTGCCCCCAGCGATCGCCGAGGCGATTGGCAAACCCTTTATTACCACCAAGGGCAAAGGCTTCGGCCTGGGCCTGTTCTTGAGCAAGGCCAGCGTGACGCGTGCGGGCGGTTCGGTGAAACTCTATAGTCATGAGCAGGGTGGCACCCTGACCGAATTGCGCCTGCCCTATGGCAAGCGAGGAGATGAATGATGAGTGACGAAACCCAGCTTGAAAGCGAAGAGCTGCCGCACCTGCTGCTGGTGGATGACGATGCCACCTTCACCCGGGTCATGGCGCGCGCCATGAGCCGTCGCGGGTTCCGCGTGAGCACTGCAGGCTCCGCCGAAGAAGGGCTGATCCTGGCCCAGCAGGACCTGCCAGACTACGCCACGCTGGACCTGAAGATGGAAGGCGACTCGGGGCTTGTGCTGCTGCCCAAGCTGCTGGAGCTGGACCCGGAAATGCGCGTGGTGATCCTGACGGGTTATTCCAGCATCGCCACCGCGGTGGAGGCGGTCAAGCGCGGCGCCTGCAACTACCTGTGCAAGCCGGCCGATGCCGACGATGTACTGGCTGCGTTGCTTTCCGAGCATGCCGACCTGGATGCCCTGGTGCCGGAAAACCCGATGTCGGTCGACCGCCTGCAGTGGGAGCACATCCAGCGTGTGCTGAACGAGCACGAGGGCAATATCTCGGCCACGGCGCGGGCGCTGGGCATGCACCGGCGGACCTTGCAGCGCAAACTGCAGAAGCGGCCGGTTCGGCGCTGAATCTGTGCTGTAAATGCCGGCCTCTTCGCGGGCACCACTGAGCCCGAGAAGGGTGGTTACCTGTGGGAGCGGGCTTGCCCGCGAAGGGGCCGGCACTGACAGAAATTGCCCTGTATCACATCCCGATCCCCGCAACTCGCAGCCGTTGACGTATCATTAGCCCCCTAACGGCAACTCCCTGCAGGATCGCTTGCGCATGCTCGCCCTTCTTATCCAGACGCTGAACATCACGGCACCTGTCTTCGCCATGCTGTTCATGGGCGTGCTGCTCAAACGCATCCACCTGATCGACGACAACTTCAACCGCGTCGCCTCACAGCTGGTGTTCAACGTCTGCATGCCGGCGCTGCTGTTCCTCGGCATCTACCACGCCGACCTGGCAACGGCGGTCAAACCGGGCGTGCTGCTGTATTTCGTCGCGGCCACCCTGGTTGGCTTTGGCGTGGCCTGGGGGCTGGCCATTTGGCGTTGCCCGCCAGCGGACCGCGGCATCTACACCCAAGGCGCATTTCGCGGCAACAACGGCGTAATCGGCCTGGCCCTGGCCGCCAGCCTGTATGGCGACTACGGCATCTCGCTGGGCGCGGTGCTGGCAGGCCTGGTGATCCTCCTGTACAACTCGCTGTCGGCGGTGGTGCTGGCGGTGTACAGCCCGGACCTCAAGTCCGACCCGTGGAGCATCTGCAAGAACATCTTCAGCAACCCATTGATCATCAGCGTGCTGGTGGCAACGCCCATGGCCTATGGCCAGGTGCCGTTGCCCAACTGGTTGCTCACTTCAGGCGACTACCTGGCGCAGATGACCTTGCCGCTGGCATTGATGTGCATCGGTGGCACCCTGTCGCTGGCGGCGCTGCGTGACAGTGGCAGGCTGGCCATCGATGCCAGCCTGGTGAAGATGGTCTGGTTACCGCTGATCGGCACACTGGGTGCGTGGCTGTGCGGGTTCCGCGGTGCCGAGCTGGGCATCCTGTTCCTGTACATCGGCAGCCCGACGGCGGCAGCCAGCTATGTCATGGCGCGGGCGGCCAACGGCAACCATGAGTTGGCGGCTTCGATCATCGTGATCACTACGCTAATGGCGGCGATCACCACCAATATCGGTATTTTCATCTTGCAGTGGGGCGGATGGATCTAGATCCTTGACTGCAAATAACAGCAATAACACTGCCTCACTGAGCTAAAGGACACTTCATGCAAGACCAGAGCACGCCCGAGCGCTTGCAGCGCGGGCTGAAGAATCGCCATATCCAGCTGATCGCGCTGGGTGGGGCCATCGGCACCGGGCTGTTCCTGGGGATCGCCCAGACCATTCAACTGGCCGGCCCTTCCGTATTGCTGGGCTACGCCATCGCCGGCCTGATGGCTTTCTTCATCATGCGCCAGCTGGGCGAAATGGTGGTCGAAGAGCCGGTCGCCGGCAGCTTCAGCCACTTCGCCCACCAGTATTGGAGCGAGTTCGCAGGCTTCGTTTCGGGCTGGAACTACTGGGTGGTGTACGTGCTGGTGGGCATGGCCGAGCTGACCGCCGTGGGCATCTATGTGCAGTACTGGTGGCCCGATTTCCCCACCTGGGCGACGGCGGCGATCTTCTTCGTGGCGATCAACCTCATCAACCTGACCCAAGTGAAGGTCTACGGGGAGATGGAGTTCTGGTTCGCCTTGGTCAAGGTAGTGGCCATCGTCAGCATGATTGGCTTTGGTGCCTGGCTGCTGAGCAGCGGCCACGGCGGCCCGGACGCCAGCGTGGCCAACCTGTGGCAATACGGCGGGTTCTTCCCGAATGGCGTTACTGGCCTGATCATGGCCTTGGCTGTGATCATGTTCTCTTTCGGTGGGCTGGAGCTGGTGGGTATCACCGCCGCCGAGGCAGATAACCCGCGCCAGAGCATCCCCAAGGCCACCAACCAGGTGGTCTACCGCATCCTGATTTTCTACATCGGCGCCCTGGCGGTGCTGTTGTCGCTGTACCCGTGGCAGAAGGTGGTGCAGGGGGGTAGCCCGTTCGTGATGATTTTCCATGAACTGGACAGCGACCTGGTTGCGACCATCCTCAATGTCGTGGTGCTGACGGCGGCGCTGTCGGTCTACAACAGCTGCGTCTACGCCAACAGCCGCATGCTGTTCGGCCTGGCCAGCCAGGGGGATGCGCCACGCCAGTTGCTCAAAGTCAGCCGCAGTGGTGTGCCGCTGACAGCGCTGGGTGTTTCGGCGTTTGCCACGGGCATGTGCGTACTGATCAACTACCTGATGCCCGGTGAAGCCTTTGGCTTGCTGATGGCCCTGGCGGTGTCGGCGCTGGTGATCAACTGGGCGAGCATCAGCATCACCCACCTCAAATTCCGCAAAGCCAAGCTGGCGTCGGGTATTACCCCGTTCTACCAGAGCTGGGGGCACCCGGTTACCAATTACCTGTGCCTGGCGTTCATCGTGCTGATTCTGGTCGTGATGTACCTGACGCCGCCGATTCGCATCTCGGTGATGCTGATTCCGGGTTGGATTGCGGTGCTTTGGGTCGCGTTCCGGTTGAAGAAGGCCCGGCAGGGCTGAGGGCTTGTGGCGCCCTCCGCTGGCCTCAGTGCTGCCGCCGCCACGCACGTACGGTGGTGTACAGCAGCACCAAGGCCAGCACTGGCAAGACATAGAACAGCATGAGCCGCTCCAGGCGGCCGGCCAATGGCATGCCGGTGGTAAAGGCCACCACATGCAGCCCATAGGCCAGGTACAGGCAGAGAAACACCAGGCCTTCAGCGCGGGTGATCCGGTAGCCCGAATAGAACACGGGCAGGCTCAAGACGGCGACGCCCAGCATCACGGGCAGGTCGAAGGCCAGCGCGTTGGGTGAGATCGACAGCGGTTCAGGGGTGATCAGCGCGGTCAGGCCCAGCACTCCCAGCAGGTTGAACAGGTTGCTGCCGATCACCGTGCCAACGGCGATTTCCCGTTCGCCGCGAAGGGCGGCAATCATCGCGGCGGCCAGCTCTGGCAATGACGTGCAGACCGCGACCACGGTGAGGCCGATGATGCGTTCGGAAAGGCCCAGGTCAGTCGCCACCTCAACGGCGGCTTCCAGTAGCAAGTGGCCGGCCAGGCTCAGCAGGCCAAGGCCAAGCGCAATCTGCAGCAGCGTGCTTGACCAAAAGCGTGCACCACTGACCTTGATGTTGCTGGGCGCGGGGTAGGTGCGAGCGTAATGGCGTGATTGATGCCAGAGCATGACCAGGTAGCCCACCAGCGCCAGCAACAGCAGCAGGCCCTCCCCGCGGCCCAGGTAGCCATTGGCGGCCAGCGCATACACCAGCGCACTGGCGACGATCATCAAGGGGATGTCCAGACGAACCAGTTGGCGTGAAACACGCAGCGGGATGATCAGCGCGGCCAGGCCGAGAATCACCAGTACGTTGAAGATGTTGCTGCCAATCACGCTGCCGACGGCGACATCCGGTGCGCCCTGGAAGGCGGCCTGTAGGCTTACCGTGAGCTGCGGTGCGGTGCTGCCGAAGGCCACCAGGCTCAGCCCGATGATCAGTGGGCGCACGTGCAGGCGCAGGGCCAGGCGCAGGGCCATGCGTACCAGCAGCTCGGCACCGCAGGCCAGCAGCAGCAAGGCGACGCCCAGTTGCAGGAGGCTGAAGGTGGGAAGGGTGGCCAGGTCGAAAATGGTCAGGGCTCCAGTAGGGTCAGTCGCTCAGACCTTGTACCCGCACGCGCGCCGTTCCGCTACGGAGCATGCCGATTTTTTCTGCTGCAGCGCGTGACAGGTCGATCAGCCGGCCGCGTGTATGCGGGCCGCGGTCATTGATGCGCACCACCACGCTGCGTTGGTTGGCGAGGTTGGTGACCAGCACGCGGCTGTCGAACGGCAGGCTGCGGTGAGCAGCGGTAAGGCCGTGCTGGTTGAACGGTTCGCCACTGGCCGTGCGTTTGCCGTGGTGGCGCGAACCGTAATAGGAGGCGGTGCCGGTCTTGTCGTAGCCGCGGGGGTCGATATCGTGGCTGGCACAGCCGGCCAGCAGGGAGAACAAGGCGAGGGTGCCGAGGGATCGTTTTAGCAAGTCAAAGGCTCTCCAGTGCGACCATTCGCGGGCAAGCCCGCTCCCACAGGTATGTCAGCGTCTGTGAGAGCGGCGCTGTACCTGTGGGAGCGGGCTTGCCCGCGAACGAGGGCGAAGCCCTCGCAGGATTACAGGGTCAAAACAATCAACCTTCGAGCTTGGCTTTGAGCAATTGGTTCACTTGCCCCGGGTTGGCCTTGCCCTTCGACGCCTTCATCGCCTGGCCGACGAAGAAGCCGAACATCTTGCCGCGCTTGGCCTCGTCGGCGGCGCGGTACTGTTCGACCTGTTCGGCATTGGCAGCCAGCATTTCGTCGAGCATCTTGTCGATCGCACCGGTGTCGGTGACTTGCTTCAGGCCACGGCTCTCGATGATGCTGTCGGCATCGCCTTCACCGGCGGCCATGGCCTCGAACACGGTTTTGGCGATCTTGCCGCTGATGGTGTTGTCGCTGATACGCAGCAGCATGCCACCCAACTGCTCGGCGCTGACCGGCGCCTGGTCAATCTCGACACCCAGCTTGTTCAGTAGGCTGCCCAGCTCGACCATGACCCAGTTGGCTGCCAGCTTGGCGTCGCCACCTATCTTCACCACTTGTTCGAAGTAGTCTGCCTGTTCGCGGCTCGATGCCAGCACGTTCGCGTCGTAGGCCGACAGGCCGTACTGGCTCTGGAAGCGCTCGACCTTCTGTGGCGGCAGCTCTGGCAGGCCGGCGCGGATGGTGTCGAGGAAGCTGTCCTCGATGACCACCGGCAGCAGGTCTGGGTCGGGGAAGTAACGGTAGTCGTTGGCTTCCTCCTTGCTGCGCATGGAGCGGGTCTCGTCCTTGTTCGGGTCGTACAGGCGGGTTTCCTGGATGACCTTGCCACCGTCTTCGATCAGGTCGATCTGGCGCTGGATCTCGCTGTTGATCGCACGTTCGATGAAGCGGAACGAGTTGACGTTCTTGATCTCGCAGCGGGTACCGAACTCGGCCTGGCCTTTTGGCCGGATCGACACGTTGCAGTCGCAACGCAGCGAGCCTTCGGCCATGTTGCCGTCGCAGATGCCCAGGTAGCGCACCAGGGCGTGGATCGCCTTGACGTAGGCCACGGCTTCTTTGGCGCTACGCATGTCCGGCTCGGAAACGATTTCCAGCAGCGGCGTGCCGGCGCGGTTCAGGTCGATGCCGGTGGAGCCGCTGAAGTCTTCGTGCAGGCTCTTGCCGGCGTCTTCCTCCAGGTGCGCACGGGTCACGCCGATGCGCTTGATGGTGCCGTCTTCCAGAGCGATGTCCAGGTGGCCCTTGCCGACGATCGGCAGGTCCATCTGGCTGATCTGGTAGCCCTTGGGCAGGTCGGGGTAGAAGTAGTTCTTGCGCGCGAACACGTTGCGCTTGCCGATCTCGGCATCGATCGCCAGGCCGAACATGCACGCCATGCGCACGGCTTCCTGGTTCAGCACCGGCAGTACACCGGGCATGCCCAAGTCAACCAGGCTGGCCTGGGTGTTCGGCTCGGAGCCGAAGGTGGTGGCGCTGCCGGAGAAGATCTTCGACTGGGTGGCGAGCTGAGTATGAATTTCCAGCCCGATCACAACTTCCCATTGCATGTGTGAACTCCTCAGAAGCCGTTGGGGGCGCGGGTGTGCCAGTCGGTCACTTGCTGGTAGCGGTGCGCGACGTTGAGCAGGCGGCCTTCCTGGAAGTAGGGCGCCAGCAGTTGCACGCCGACCGGCAGGCCATCGACGAAGCCAGCCGGCATCGACAGGCCCGGCAGGCCCGCCAGGTTGGCGGTGATGGTGTAGACGTCTTCCAGGTAGGCGGCGACGGGGTCGCTGCTCTTGGCGCCGAGCTTCCAAGCCGGGTTCGGCGTGGTCGGGCCGAGGATCAGGTCAACACCTTCGAACGCGGCCATGAAGTCGTTCTTGATCAGGCGACGAATCTGCTGGGCTTTGACGTAGTAGGCGTCGTAGTAGCCGGCCGACAGGGCGTAGGTGCCCACCATGATGCGGCGCTGCACTTCGGCACCGAAGCCTTCGCCACGGGAACGCTTGTACAGGTCGGTCAGGTCTTTTGGTGCTTCGCAGCGGTAGCCGAAGCGCACGCCGTCGAAACGCGACAGGTTGGAGGATGCCTCAGCAGGCGCGATCACGTAGTACGCCGGGATGGCGTGCTGCATGTTTGGCAGGCTGATTTCCTTGACCACGGCGCCGAGCTTTTCCAGCTCCTTGACGCTGGCTTGCACCAGGTCAGCGATGCGCGGGTCCAGGCCTGCGCCGAAGTATTCCTTCGGCAGGCCGATGCGCAGGCCTTGCAGCGAAGCGTTGAGGTTGGCGCTGTAGTCCGGCACCGGCTCTTCGATGCTGGTGGAGTCCTTGGTATCGAAACCGGCCATGCCTTGCAGCAGCAGCGCGCAGTCTTCGGCCGTGCGGGCCAGCGGGCCGCCTTGGTCGAGGCTGGAGGCGTAAGCGATCATGCCCCAGCGCGAAACACGACCGTACGTCGGTTTCAGGCCAGTCAGGTTAGTCAGCGCTGCCGGCTGTCGGATCGAGCCGCCAGTGTCGGTGCCGGTGGTGGCCGGCAGCAGGCGCGCGGCGACTGCCGCAGCCGAGCCGCCCGACGAACCACCCGGGACGTGCTCCAGGTTCCACGGGTTTTTCACCGGGCCGTAGTGGCTGGATTCGTTGGCCGAACCCATGGCGAATTCGTCCATGTTGGTCTTGCCCAGGGTTACCATGCCGGCTTCAGCCAGCTTGGCGACCACGGTGGCATCGTACGGCGCCTTGAAGTTGTCGAGCATCTTCGAGCCGCAGCTGGTGCGTACGCCGTTGGTGCAGAACAGGTCCTTGTGGGCAATGGGCGCACCCAGCAGGGCGCCAGCCTCGCCAGCGGCGCGACGGGCGTCAGCGGCACGGGCCTGGCCCAGGGCCAGTTCCTCGGTGACGCTGATGAAGCTGTTGATTTGCGGGTCGAGCTGTTTGATGCGCGCCAGTAGGGCGCCCGTCAGCTCTTCGGAGGAAAACGACTTGTCGGCGAGTCCGCGGGCGATCTCGGCCAGGGTCAATTGGTGCATGGCAGGCTCTATCCCTTACTCGATGACTTTGGGAACCAGGTACAGACCGCTTTCGGTCGACGGTGCGATGGCCTGGTAGGCCTCGCGCTGGTTGCTTTCGGTGACCTGGTCGGGACGCAGTCGCTGGCTGGCCTCCAGGGGGTGGGCGAGGGGCTCGATGCCAGTGGTGTCGACCGCTTGCATCTGGTCGACCAGCCCGAGAATGCTGTTCAGTGCATCGGTAATGCGTGGCAGTTCGCCATCATTCAGCCCCAGACGGGCCAGATGGGCGATCTTTTCCACGTCGCAGCGTTCAAGCGCCATGGGGATCTCCAGGGGAAACAAAGAACGGAATTAGGGTCCGTGATGAGGAACATGTCGGCATTCTGGCGGTCATACGGCCGCGATCATCTGCTGGCGTGCTCGGAAAAACGACCAATTTAACATATTGGCTCCTTGCCCAAAATCCCTGCCATTGTTAGAGTTTGCCGCACTTTTTTACCCACGCTTTCCCCAGGGTCACTTTCCCATGTTCAAGAAACTGCGTGGCATGTTTTCCAGCGATCTTTCCATCGACCTGGGTACTGCCAACACCCTTATTTACGTGCGTGAGCGCGGTATCGTCCTGAATGAGCCCTCGGTTGTTGCCATCCGTACCCATGGCAATCAGAAAAGCGTCGTCGCCGTCGGTACCGAAGCCAAACGCATGCTGGGCCGTACGCCCGGCAACATTGCTGCCATTCGTCCGATGAAGGACGGCGTCATTGCCGACTTCAGCGTTTGTGAAAAAATGTTGCAGTATTTCATCAACAAGGTTCACGAGAACAGCTTCCTGCAGCCCAGCCCTCGCGTGCTGATCTGCGTGCCGTGCAAGTCGACCCAGGTAGAGCGCCGCGCGATTCGCGAGTCGGCCCTGGGTGCCGGTGCCCGTGAAGTGTTCCTGATCGAAGAGCCAATGGCCGCCGCCATCGGTGCCGGCCTGCCGGTCGAAGAAGCCCGTGGTTCGATGGTCGTCGATATCGGTGGTGGTACCACTGAAATCGCCCTGATCTCGTTGAACGGCGTGGTTTACGCCGAATCCGTCCGCGTCGGCGGCGACCGCTTCGACGAAGCCATCGTGACCTACGTGCGCCGCAACTACGGCAGCCTGATCGGCGAGTCCACCGCCGAGCGCATCAAGCAGGAAATCGGCACCGCCTACCCAGGTGGCGAAGTGCGCGAAGTTGATGTCCGCGGCCGTAACCTGGCCGAAGGCGTACCGCGTGCCTTCACCCTGAATTCCAACGAAGTGCTGGAAGCCCTGCAAGAATCCCTGGCGACCATCGTCCAGGCGGTCAAAAGCGCCCTGGAGCAATCGCCGCCGGAGCTGGCCTCCGACATCGCCGAGCGCGGCCTGGTGCTGACCGGTGGTGGCGCGCTGCTGCGCGACCTCGACAAACTGCTGGCCCAGGAAACTGGCCTGCCGGTGATCGTCGCCGAGGACCCGCTGACCTGTGTCGCCCGTGGCGGCGGTCGCGCCCTGGAGATGATGGACAAGCACGCGATGGACCTGCTCTCCAGCGAGTGATGCTGCTCGCTGTTCCTGAGCGCCCGGTTTACAGGTAGCACGCACAGTGCTACCTGTATGCGCTGGGCTGGCGTCCGTCCGGGCGTCGTTTCCGTCAACCCGCAACCAGGCTGGTGCGTTGTCCCATGTCCAATGACCTCCTGAGTCGTCCACGAGGAACGGCCCATTAAACCGCTTTTCTCCAAGGGCCCTTCGCTGGGCGTTCGTCTGCTCGTATTGGTGGTGCTGTCGGTCGCGCTGATGGTGGTCGATGCGCGCTTTGCCGTGCTCAAACCCGTGCGCAGCCAGATGGGCCTGGTATTGATGGAGTCGTACTGGATCACCGATTTGCCGCAGCGTTTGTGGCAAGGCGTGGCAGGCCAGTTCGGCAGCCGTACCGAACTCATCGCGGAAAACGAAAAACTCAAGACCGAGGCCCTGCTGTTGCAGGGGCGCCTGCAGAAGCTGGCGGCCCTGACCGAGCAGAACGTGCGCTTGCGTGAACTGCTCAACTCATCCGCCCTGGTCAACGAAAAGGTTGAAGTGGCCGAGTTGATCGGCGTCGACCCCAACCCGTTCACCCACCGCATCCTGATCAACAAGGGCGAGCGCGATGGCGTGTTCCTCGGCCAGCCGGTGCTCGATGCCCGCGGCCTGATGGGCCAAGTGGTCGAGTTGATGCCCTACACCTCGCGGGTACTGTTGCTGACCGATACCACCCACAGCATTCCGGTGCAGGTCAACCGCAACGGCCTGCGCGCCATCGCCAGTGGCACCGGCAACCCGGAGCGCCTGGAGCTACGCCATGTGGCCGATACCGCCGACATCAAGGAAGGCGACCTGCTGGTCAGTTCCGGCATGGGCCAGCGCTTCCCGGCGGGTTACCCGGTGGCCACGGTCAACGAAGTGATTCACGACTCCGGCCAGCCGTTCGCCATCGTTCGCGCCATCCCTACCGCCGCGCTCAACCGCAGCCGCTACATGCTGCTGGTGTTCAGCGACCGACGCAGCCCGGAGCAACGCGCCACTGACGCTGCGATCGCGCAGGAAGAGGCCGATCGCAAAGGCACATCGGTCGGCGTCCAGCCTGGCGCCAATGGCGAGCAGGGCGCACCTGCCACTCCGGCGGCGACGCCTGCAGCACCTGCAGCCGCTACCCCGCAGCCCACCGCGGCCCCTGCAGCGCCTGTAGCGCCGGCCGCACCTGCGGCAGCGCCCGCCCAACCTCGGAGGCAATGATGGCTGCATCACGCCGTAATAATGGCTGGGTCATCTGGCTGACGTTCGCCATCGGCCTGCTGCTCAGCGTTTCGCCGATGCCGCAGTTCATGGAAGTGTTCCGGCCTATGTGGCTGGCGCTGCTGGTGTCGTTCTGGACACTTGCGGTCCCAAGCAAGGTCGGCATGACCACGGCCTTTGTGCTAGGGCTGGCCGAGGATGTGCTGTATGGCACGTTGCTGGGGCAGAACGCGCTGATCCTGACCTTGATCACCTTCCTGGTGCTGTCATTGCAACAGCGCCTGCGCATGTTCCCGATGTGGCAGCAGAGCCTGGTGATTCTGGTGATTTTCGGTATTGCCCAGTTGATCCAGCTGTGGCTCAGTGCCTTGACCGGTAACCGCCTGCCGACCTTGGCGCTGGTGTGGTCAGCAGTCATCAGTGCCTTGCTCTGGCCATGGATCAGCTTTGCCCTGCGCGACCTGCGCCGACGCTTGCGTATAAATTGACGGCGTTGCCGCGACTGACAGGGAGATGTCTACATGAACCCGCTTTACCTGGCCTCTGGCTCGCCACGTCGTCGTGAATTGCTGACCCAGATCGGCGTACCGTTCACCACGGTCAGCGCCCCCATCGATGAAACCCCGCTCGCCGACGAAGGCGCCGCAGCCTATGTCGAGCGCCTTGCCCGGGCCAAGGCAGAGGCTGGCCTGGCCTGCCTCCAGGGCCCGGCTGTCGTCCTGGGCGCAGATACGGCGGTGGTCCTCGAAGGCCGTATTCTCGGTAAACCCGAAAACCGTGAACATGCCCTGGCCATGCTGGCCGACCTGTCTGGCCGCGAGCATCAGGTGCTGACGGCTGTCGCCCTGAGCGATGGCCAGCGCAGGCAAAGCCTGTGCGTCACCAGCAACGTCCGTTTTCGTACCATCAGCGCCGATGAAGCCGCCCGTTATTGGGCCAGCGGCGAGCCTGCCGACAAAGCCGGTGGCTATGCCATCCAGGGGCTGGCGGCGGTATTCGTCACCGCCCTGACGGGCAGCTACTCCGCCGTGGTCGGCTTGCCGTTGAGCGAGACTGCCGATTTGCTGGCCCAGTTCGGCATTGCCTGCTGGCAAGTGCCCGCGCTTTCTTCAGAGGTAACAAACCCGCGGTAGCCAGTACCGCGTACGCGATCCATCATTATCCAAGACCTTTGACGAGAGCCTGCCATGAGTGAAGAGATCCTGATCAACATCACCCCGATGGAGTCACGTGTGGCGGTGGTGGAAAACGGGGTGCTGCAGGAAGTGCACGTCGAGCGCACCCTGCGCCGCGGCATCGTCGGCAATATCTACAAGGGCAAGGTGGTGCGCGTGCTGCCCGGCATGCAGGCGGCCTTCGTCGACATCGGCCTGGAGCGGGCGGCGTTCATCCACGCCTCGGAGATCTCCCAGCGCGAAGGCTCGGCGGTAGAGAACATTACCGCGCTGGTGCATGAAGGCCAGGCCCTGGTGGTACAGGTGACCAAAGACCCGATCGGCACCAAGGGCGCACGCCTGACCACGCAGTTGTCGATCCCTTCGCGTTACCTGGTGTACATGCCGCGCAGCAGCCATGTCGGTATTTCCCTGAAGATCGAAGACGAAGCTGAGCGTGATCGCCTCAAGCAGGTAGTCAGCAGCTGCATGGACAGCGAGAACATCAAGGATGCCGGGGGTTTCATCTTGCGCACTGCCGCCGAAGGCGCGCGCGCGGAAGAAATCCTCCAGGACATCCGCTACCTGCGCCGCCTGTGGGAACAGATCGGCAGCCAGATCCAGAGCTGCGGCGCACCCACGGTAATCTACGAAGACCTCGGCCTGGCCCTGCGTACCCTGCGCGACCTGGTCAACCCGAAGATCGAGAAAATCCGCATCGATTCGCGCGAAACGTTCCAGAAAACCACGCAGTTCGTCGGCGAACTGATGCCCGAAATCGCCGATCGCCTCGAGCATTACCCTGGCGAACGGCCGATCTTTGACCTGTACGGCGTCGAAGACGAGATTCAGCGCGCCCTGGAGCGCAAGGTGCCGCTCAAATCCGGTGGCTACCTGGTGGTCGACCCGGCTGAAGCGATGACCACCATCGACGTCAACACCGGTGCCTTTGTCGGCCATCGCAACCTCGAAGAGACCATCTTCAAGACCAACTTAGAAGCTGCCACCGCCATTGCCCGGCAACTGCGCCTGCGCAATATCGGCGGCATCATCATCATCGACTTCATCGACATGGAAGATGAAGAGCATCAGCGCCAGGTGCTGCGCACCCTGGAAAAACAGCTCGAGCGTGATCACGCCAAGACCAACATCATTGGCATTACCGAACTGGGCCTGGTGCAGATGACCCGCAAGCGCACCCGCGAGAGCCTCGAGCAGGTGCTGTGCGAACCGTGCCTGGCGTGCCAGGGGCGCGGCAAGCTGAAAACCCCCGAGACCATCTGCTACGAAATCTTCCGTGAAATCCTGCGCGAGGCACGTGCCTATCAGGCCGAGGGCTACCGCGTGCTGGCCAATCAGAAGGTGGTCGACCGGCTGCTGGACGAGGAGTCCGGCAACGTTGCGGAGCTTGAAACCTTCATCGGCCGAACTATCCGCTTCCAGGTCGAGTCGATGTACTCGCAGGAACAATACGATGTGGTGCTGCTCTGAGGTTTCGCGAAACGCGCCACAGGATGGCCGGGCTGGCAAAACCGGCACTTAGGGCCATCATGGATAAACGACCTGGAGGGCCATGGCCATGGGACGTCTGAACCGCGTTCTTGTCGCCTCGACCCGCTGGGGGCTGGGCATTTGCGCGCTGCTGGCGGTGTTGGTGGCGCTGTACGTTAGCGTTGGCCGGCAACTGGTGCCGCTGGTGGCCGAATACCGTGCCGATGTCGAGCACAAGGCCGAGCAAGCGTTGGGCTTGCCGGTGCACGTTGGTGCCCTGGAGGGCCGCTGGAGCGGGCTTGCGCCTGTACTGCGCGTTCGCGACCTGCAATTGGGCGAAGGTGCTGGCGCGTTGCGCCTGGACGAGGTCAAGCTGGTGCCAGACCTCTGGGCCAGCCTGACCTCCCGTGAGGTACGCCTGGCACGTATCCAACTGGGTGGCTTGCAACTGATCCTGCGCGAAGACGCGCAAGGCGCCTGGAACCTCGAAGGGCTGCCGAAGAAGGATGATGCCCCGCTCGACCCCGCCGAGTTGCTGCAGCGCCTGCGCCAACTGGGGCGCATCGATGTGTTCGACAGCCAGGTAACCCTGCATCCCTGGCAGCGCGACCCCCTGACCTTGACCTACGTGAGCGTGGGCTTGCAGGCCGGTGCCTCGCGCCAGGCCCTCGACCTGCGCGCCACGCTGCCTGACGGCCAGCCCCTGGCGCTGAACCTGCGCAGCCGCGCGTCGGCCGAGGCCTGGCGCGATGGCCAGGTTGCCGCCTACCTGAGCCTGCCGCAAAGCGACTGGGCACGCTGGTTGCCGCCGAGCCTGCTGGGCAAGTGGCACGCCAGCGCATTGCGCGCGGGTGGCGAGTTCTGGGTCGACTGGGGCAAAGGCCAGTTGCAGCAAGCCGTGGTCCGGCTCAATGCGCCCCAGCTACAAGGCGCTTATGCCGAGCGCAAAGCCGCGACCTTGGAGAATCTGGCGCTGTCTGCGTGGTTCCAGCGCAACGCGCAAGGTTTTGATGTGATGGTCGATTCCCTGGCCATGAATATCGGCAAGAACCGTTGGGAATCCCACCTTCAATTACGTCAGCGCCCAGGGCAGGCCCCCGCTGATGAGCGCTGGCAAGTGCAGGCCGATCGCCTCGACCTCACCCCCCTGACCCCGTTGATCGATGCCCTGGCACCGCTGCCGGACAACCTCATGGCCGTGGTCGATGGCCTGAACGTCACCGGCGCGCTGCGCAACGTGCGCCTGGAGGCGCGGCCCAAAGCCGAAGGCGACCAGCGCCTGCAGTTTGCCGCCAACCTGGAGAAGGTTGGTTTCAACGCTTACCACGGTGCCCCGGCGGCCGGCAATGTCAGCGGCAGCGTCAGTGGTGACCTGGGCCACGGCGAGCTGCGGCTGGATACTGATGCGTTCATGCTGCACCTGTACCCGATCTTCGCCAAACCCTGGCATTACCAGCAGGCCAATGCGCGCCTGACCTGGGCCCTCGACAAAGAAGGCTTCACCCTCGTCGCGCCCTACCTGAAGGTACTGGGCGAGGAGGGCAAGATCGCCGGTGACTTCCTCATTCGCCTGCTGTTCGAAGAGGGCCGCGAAGACTACATGGACCTGCGCGTCGGCTTGACCGAGGGCGATGGCCGCTACACGGCCAAGTACCTGCCCGAAGTGCTGAGCCCGGCCCTCGACGAATGGCTGCGCAGTGCGATCGTCAAAGGCACCGTGGACGAGGGCTACTTCCAGTACCAGGGCTCGCTGAACCATGGCGCCGCGCCAGAGGCGCGCAGTATCAGCCTGTTCTTCAAGGTGCGCGACGCGGTGTTGGACTTCCAGCCCGGCTGGCCACAGGTGCAACAGGTGGACGGTGATGTGCTGATCGAGGACAGCGGTGTGCGCATCAAGGCTCACCATGGCCTGTTGCTCGACACCAAGGTCAGTGACGTCAGTGTCGACATCCCCCACGTCGAGGGTGACCAGCACAGCCATCTTTACCTTGATGGTGATTTCGACGGCGGCCTGGACGACGGCCTGAAAATTCTCAAAGAGGCGCCGATCGGCACGGGCGAGATCTTCGCCGGCTGGGAAGGCGAGGGCCCGCTCAAGGGCAAGGTCAAGCTCGATATCCCTCTGGCCCATGGGGAACGGCCCAAGGTTCAGGTGGACTTCGCCACCGCTGATGCCCGCCTCAAGGTGGCCCCGCCTACCCTGGAGTTGAACCGCCTGAAGGGCGATTTCAGCTTCGATTTGGACAAAGGGCTCAGTGGCAAGAACATCAGCTTGCAGGCGTTCGGCAAGCCGGTCACCGCGCAGATCGTTGCCGAGGGCGCGCCAGGGCAGATGCAGACTCGCATCAACGCCAATGGCCAGGTCGCGCTGAAGGCGCTGACCGAGTGGCTGCAATTCAACCAGGCCTTGCCGGCCTCGGGCGACTTGCCGTACCAGTTGCAGCTCAACCTGGGCAGCCGGGACAACAGCCTTAGCGTCAATTCCTCACTCAAGGGCCTTGCCATCGACTTGCCTGCGCCCTTTGGCAAGGCCGCTGCGGACACCCGCGACAGCCGTTTCAGCATGAACCTGCAAGGCTCGGAGCGGCGCATTGACGCCGGTTATGCCGACCTCGCGCGCTTCGCCTATGCCGCGCCTTCCGACAAGCTGGCCCAGGGCCGCGGCGAATTGCTGCTGGGCACGGGGCAGGCGCAAGTACCGGCCGGCCAGGGCTTGCGCGTACGTGGGCGCCTGGAAACACTCGACCTGGCCCCCTGGCAGGCCAAGGTGGCCAGCCTGGGCGGTGATGACCCCGGTGGCAGTGCGCGGCAGATCCTGCAAAGCGTCGACCTGAGCATTGGCCAACTGAAGGCCTTCGGCATGGACCTCAACCAGGCGGTGGTACGCCTGGCCCGAGGTGGCCCTGCGTGGGACCTGCGGCTGGACAGCAAGGAAGTCATCGGCAACGCACGCGTGCCGGATGCCAAGGGCGCGCCCATGTCGATTCGCTTGCAGACCTTGCGCCTGCCGGCGGCCGACCCGGCCCAGGCCCAGGCCGAGGAAGGGCCTGACCCGTTGGCCTCGTTCGACCCGCGCAAGGTACCTGCGCTGGACCTGAGCATCGACAAGCTCTACCGCGGCGACGACCTGTTCGGCAGCGCCTCGATCAAGCTGCGCCCAACCGCGCGCGGCGTGTCGGCAGACGATATCGACCTGGACTTCAAAGGCCTGCGCATCGACGGCGGCGGTGGCTGGGAAGGCCAGCCGGGCAGCACCAGCAGCTGGTACAAAGGGCGCCTGGATGGCAAGAACCTGGCCGATGTGCTCAAGGCGTGGGGGTTCGCGCCTACCGTAACCAGCCGCGATTTCCGCCTGGATGTCGATGGCCGTTGGCCCGGTTCGCCTGCCTGGGTGGGCCTGAACCGCTTCTCCGGGAGCATGGACGCGGCGTTGCGTACCGGCCAGTTTGTCGAAGTCGAAGGCAGTGCCCAGGCCTTGCGCGTGTTCGGCCTGCTCAATTTCAACTCCATCGGCCGTCGCCTGCGCCTGGACTTCTCCGACCTGTTCGAAAAAGGCCTGGCCTATGACCGGGTCAAAGGCCTGCTGGTGGCCAGTAATGGCGTGTACGTGACCCGTGAACCGATTACGGTGACCGGCCCTTCGAGCAATTTCGAGCTCGAGGGCACCCTGGACATGGTCCGTGACCGTGTGGATGCCAACCTGCAAGTGACCCTGCCGGTCACCAACAACCTGCCGCTGGCCGCTTTGATCGTCGGTGCTCCAGCGGTCGGGGGCGCGCTGTTCCTTGTGGATCGGTTGATCGGCGACCGGGTCTCACGCTTTGCCAGCGTGCATTACCGCGTCGAGGGGCCGTGGAAAGAGCCTAGAATCACATTTGTGAAACCTTTCGAGAAATAGCGCCAGGAGTATTCATGAAGGCAGCGGTGATCCAGATGGTCAGCCAGGACGACGTGCTGGCCAACCTGCAGCGGGCCGGCGCCCTGCTTGAGCAGGCCGTGCTCGGTGGCGCACGCCTGGCCGTGCTGCCAGAGAACTTCGCTGCAATGGGGCGCAAGGATGCTGCGGCGATCGGGCGTGCCGAAGCCTTGGGGGAAGGGCCGATCCTGCCCTGGTTGAAACGCACGGCGCGCGACCTCAAGTTATGGATTGTTGCCGGCACGTTGCCGTTGCCACCGGTCGGCCAACCTGATGCCAAGGCCCATGCCTGCTCGTTGTTGATCGATGAACACGGTGAAGTGGCCGCGCGCTATGACAAGTTGCACCTGTTCGACGTGGACGTCGCCGACAACCGCGGCCGTTATCGCGAGTCTGACGATTATGCCCATGGCGCACAGGTGGTGGTGGCCGATACCCCGGTTGGGCGCCTGGGCTTGAGCGTATGCTATGACCTGCGCTTCCCCGAGTTGTACAGCGCATTGCGCGCAGCCGGGGCAGAACTGATCACCGCACCTGCCGCCTTCACGGCGGTGACGGGGGCGGCGCACTGGGATGTGCTGATTCGCGCGCGTGCCATCGAGACCCAGTGCTATCTGTTGGCCGCAGCGCAGGGCGGCACCCATCCAGGGCCACGGGAAACCCATGGCCATGCAGCGATCATCGACCCTTGGGGGCGGATCGTTGCGCAGCAGGCGCAGGGCGAAGCGGTATTGCTCGCTGAGCGCGACATTGACGAACAAGCGTCCATTCGGGCGCGCATGCCGGTGGTATCGCACCGGCGCTTTTTCTCGCAGGACGCCTTGCGGCCTGCGCACACCTCGGAGTGACTATGAGCCAGATGTTATCCACCGTCAGCGAGCAGCTCCTGGCCCCAGGCGGATTGACCCTGGACAGCCTGCAGGCTGTGCTGGGTGAGTTGGCCGGCCCGGGCATCGATGCCGCCGACTTGTATTTCCAGGGCCAGATCTCAGAAACCTGGGCGCTCGAGGACGGCATCGTCAAAGAGGGCAGCTTCAACCTGGATCAGGGCGTGGGCGTACGTGCCCAATCCGGTGAAAAGACCGGCTTCGCCTACAGCAATGCTATCAACCTGGAAGCCTTGACCTCGGCGGCCCGCGCCGCGCGTTCGATTTCCCGCGCTGGGCAGAATGGCACGGTGCAGGCGTTCCGTAGCCAGGATGTGACCGCCCTGTATGCCCCGGACAACCCGCTGGATGTGCTGACGCGCGCCGAAAAGGTCGACCTGCTCAAGCGTGTCGACGCGGCGACCCGTGCGCTGGACCCGCGTATCCAGCAGGTCAGCGTGAGCATGGCCGGGGTCTGGGAGCGCATTCTCATCGCCGCGGCTGATGGCAGCCTGGCCGCCGACGTGCGCCCGCTGGTGCGTTTCAACGTCAGTGTCATCGTCGAACAGAATGGCCGCCGCGAGCGCGGTGGCCAGGGCGGTGGCGGGCGTACCGACTACCGGTTCTTCACCGAAGAGAAGGTCATGGGCTATGCCCGTGAGGCCTTGCGCCAAGCGCTGGTGAACCTGGAGGCGATTCCTGCGCCGGCGGGCACCTTGCCGGTGGTGCTGGGCTCGGGTTGGTCGGGCGTGTTGTTGCATGAAGCGGTGGGCCATGGCCTGGAAGGCGACTTCAACCGCAAGGGCAGCTCGGCGTTCAGTGGCCGCATCGGTGAGCAGGTGGCGTCGAAGCTGTGCACCATCGTCGACGACGGCACCCTTGAAGGCCGCCGTGGCTCACTGAGCGTGGATGACGAAGGCACCCCGACCGAGTGCACCACGCTGATCGAAAACGGTGTGCTCAAAGGCTACATGCAGGACAAGCTGAACGCCCGCCTGATGGGCATGGCCGTGACCGGCAACGGCCGTCGCGAGTCCTACGCGCATCTGCCGATGCCACGCATGACCAACACCTACATGCGTGCCGGCGAGAGCGACCCGCAAGAAATCATCGCCTCGGTGAAAAAAGGCATCTACTGCGCCAACCTTGGTGGTGGCCAGGTGGATATCACCAGCGGCAAGTTCGTGTTCTCAACCAGTGAGGCGTACTTGATCGAGGACGGCAAGATTACTGCGCCGGTCAAAGGGGCAACGCTGATTGGTAACGGACCGGAGGCGATGAGCCGCGTGTCGATGGTCGGCAATGACCTGGCCCTGGACAGTGGTGTCGGGACCTGCGGCAAGGATGGGCAATCGGTGCCGGTAGGGGTAGGGCAGCCGACGCTGAAGCTGGATGCGATCACAGTTGGCGGTACTGGTGCGTGATGGCGTTGGGGACCGCTTTGCGGTCCTTTTGCAGCGCAAGGCTGCTCCTACAGGTATCGCATGCACCTGTAGGAGCAGCCTTGCGCTGCGAATGGGCCGCAAAGCGGCCCTACGGCATCAACGCAAGCCGCGCTGCAGCTCGTCGAGGTCGCGGATGTACTTGAACACTTTGCGCGCAGCAGCAGGCGGTTTGTTCCGCGCTTTTTCGTGCTGGGCATGGCGGATCAGCGAGCGCAGTTGCTGGCGATCGGTGTCCGGGTATTCGTTGACGAAGCGCTCGAGGTCTTCGTCATTACCGTCGATGAGCCGGTCGCGCCAGCGCTCCAGGCCGTGGAAGCGCTCGTTGTACTGGCGGGTCGAGCTGTCCATCTGTTCGAGCAAGGCATGGATGGCATCCAGGTCCTGGACGCGCATCAGCTTGCCGACGAACGACATGTGCCGTTTGCGGGCTCCGTGAGCTGTGTGCTTGCTGGCCTCGGCCAACGCTTTGCGTAGCTCGTCGGTCAACGGCAGGCGTGCCAGGGTGTCGGCCTTGAGCGTAGTGAGGCGCTCGCCGAGTTCAACCAGTTCATGCAGTTCGCGCTTGATCTGGGTTTTGCTTTTTTCGCCGTCGTAGGCGTCGTTTGAATCAACCATGGTGGCAGTCCGCTAGAAATCGCCGCCATGATAACCAGTCGGGGGCCGCTTGTCCGGCCCGGTCGTAGAATGACCCTCGCCGAACGCAGAATTTGAGTGGAGAGAACCATGAGTGCAGTCCAGAGCGTAGGTCCGAAAGACCTGCCAGCGTTGCAGGAACAGGTCGAAGCGATCATCGCCGAAGCGCGTCGCCAGGGTGCCAGTGCCTGCGAAGTAGCGGTGTCGCTGGAGCAGGGCCTGTCCACCACGGTGCGCCAGCGTGAGGTCGAAACGGTCGAGTTCAACCGTGACCAGGGCTTTGGCATCACCCTCTATGTCGGCCAGCGCAAAGGCTCGGCCAGCACCTCCGCGAGTGGCCCAGACGCGATCCGCGAGACCGTTGCCGCAGCCTTGGCCATCGCCAAGCACACCTCCGAAGACGAATGCTCGGGGCTGGCCGATGCCGCGTTGATGGCGCGCGAAATCCCGGACCTGGACCTTTATCACGACTGGGATATCGAACCCGAGAAGGCGATCGAGATGGCCTTGGCCTGCGAGGCTGCGGCGTTCGACGCCGATGCCCGCATTCTCAACGCCGATGGCACCACCCTCAACACCCATCAAGGGTGCCGGGTGTACGGCAACAGCCACGGTTTCATCGGTGGTTATGCGTCGACCCGGCACAGCCTGAGCTGTGTGATGATCGCCGAGGGCGACGGGCAGATGCAGCGCGACTACTGGTATGACGTGAACCGCCAAGGCACCTTGCTGGCTGACCCGCGCAGCATCGGCCAGCGCGCGGCCCAGCGTGCGGCCAGCCGCCTCGGCGCGCGCCCGGTACCAACCTGCGAAGTGCCGGTGCTGTTCTCGGCAGAGCTGGCCGGCGGCCTGTTCGGCAGCTTCCTCTCGGCGATTTCCGGCGGCAACCTGTACCGCAAGTCGTCGTTCCTTGAAGGCACCCTTGGCCAGCGCCTGTTCCCAAGCTGGCTGACCCTCGATGAGCGCCCGCATATTCCTCGGGCCTTGGGCAGTGCCGCGTTCGATGGCGATGGCTTGGCGACCTACGCCAAACCGTTCGTCGACAAAGGTGAGTTGGTGTCGTACCTGCTGGGCACCTATTCCGGTCGCAAGCTCGGGCTGCCGAGCACGGCCAACTCCGGTGGTGTTCACAACTTGTACGTAACCCATGGCGTCGAAGACCAGGCTGCCCTGATCCGCCGCATGGGGCGTGGCTTGCTGGTGACCGAGCTGATGGGGCATGGCCTGAACATGGTGACCGGCGATTATTCGCGTGGGGCTGCGGGTTTCTGGGTCGAGAACGGCGAGATTCAGCACGCGGTGCAGGAAGTGACCATCGCCGGGAACATGAAGGATATGTTCCAGCAAATTGTCGCGATCGGTAACGATCTAGAGACACGCAGCAATATCCATACGGGCTCCGTGCTGATCGAGCGAATGACGGTTGCAGGGAGCTGATAGGTAACCTGCTCTGGCCGCTTCGCGGGTAAACCCGCTCCCACAGGATCACCGACTGGCTTCAGGGTACTGTGGGAGCGGGTTTACCCGCGAAGAGGCCGGTACAGCCCAACCTGTTTCAGACTGATTTAGAGAACCCGGCCTTGGTGCCGGGTTTTTTTATGCGTCCTACCTCACGGCTTTAGTCGATCCGCACTTGAAGTGATTCTATTTATCACTTAATAATGAATATCATTACCCAGTTGCTTGGCGATGGTGTTCATGAAATCCGTCCTTCACGAATTGCCCTATTTGGAAAACTGGCGCTGGCTCAGCCGGCGCATTCGCTGCGCGCTCGAGCCCGATGAGCCGCGCCTTATCGAGCACTACCTGGCCGAAGGCCGTTACCTGGTGTGCTGCACCGAAACCTCGTCCTGGACGGTGGCGTTGACCTCCTTCCGCCTGCTGCTGGATACCGCCTGCGACCGCATGCTGCCGTGGCATTGGCGCTGCCTGTGCCTGGACCAGGCCTGGCGCCCGTTGCTGGACCTGCGCAACCTCGACCGCCGCGAACAGAACCAGCGCTGGCAGCCCTACGCCCTGCAATTGGCCAACTGCGTGCTGCTGCCTTCGATTTCTCCCGATGAACTGATGCAAGGATTAGACGATGAGTAATACCCGTATCGAGCGTGACAGCATGGGTGAGCTGCAGGTGCCTGCCGAGGCCCTGTATGGCGCCCAGACACAGCGCGCGGTCGACAACTTCCCGATCAGCGGCCAGCGCATGCCGGCCCAGTTCATTCGCGCATTGCTGCTGGCCAAGGCGGCAGCGGCCAAGGCCAACATCGAGCTGGAGCAAGTGACCGCCGACCAAGGCCAGGCCATCGTCAAGGCGGTCGAGCAACTGCTTGCGGAAGATTTTATCCAGCATTTCCCGGTGGACGTGTTCCAGACAGGTTCCGGCACCAGTTCGAACATGAACGCCAACGAAGTGATCGCCACCCTGGCCAGCCGGGTGCTCGGTGATGCGGTCAATGCCAACGACCATGTTAACTGCGGCCAGAGCAGCAACGACATCATCCCGACCACCATCCATGTCAGTGCCGCCTTGGCGCTGCACGAGCAGCTACTGCCGGCGTTGCGGCACCTGGTGCAGGTGATCGAGGCCAAGTCGGTGCAGGTGCACGCCTTTGTAAAAACCGGCCGCACTCACCTGATGGACGCCATGCCCGTGCGCATGAGCCAGGTGCTCGACGGCTGGGCGGCGCAAATCAACGGCGCGCTGGCGCACATTGAGGCGACCCTGCCGAGCTTGCAGGCGCTGGCCCAGGGCGGTACCGCCGTCGGGACCGGCATCAACGCCCATCCACAGTTCGCTGCCGGCTTCGCGCGTCAGTTGAGTGCCCTGACCCAGGTCGAGTTCACCCCCGGGCAAAACCTGTTTGCGCTGATCGGCTCGCAAGACACGGCGGTGGCCCTTTCCGGCCAGCTCAAGACCACCGCCGTGGCACTGATGAAAATCGCCAACGACCTGCGCTGGATGAACTCCGGCCCCTTGGCCGGCCTTGGCGAGATCGAGCTGCAAGGCTTGCAGCCGGGCTCGTCGATCATGCCGGGCAAGGTCAACCCGGTGATCCCGGAAGCCACCGCCATGGTCGCCGCGCAGGTGATCGGCAATGACGCGACCATCGCCATCGCCGGGCAGTCGGGCAACTTCGAGCTGAACGTCATGTTGCCGGTGATCGCCCGCAACCTGCTGGAGAGCATCGAGCTGATGGCCAACGTCAGCCGCCTGCTGGCCGACAAGGCCATCGCCACCTTCAAGGTCAATGAAAGCAAGCTCAAGGAGGCGCTGGCGCGCAACCCGATCCTGGTCACTGCGCTGAACCCGATCATCGGCTACCTCAAGGCCGCCGAAATCGCCAAGACCGCCTACAAGCAGGGCCGCCCGATCATCGACGTGGCGCTGGAGCACACCGACTTGTCGCGTGACCAACTCGAGGCCCTGCTGGACCCGGAAAAACTCACGGCCGGCGGTATCTGACTCAGCGTCACCGCCGAGCGTACGAGCCATCGCGCTCAGGAGAAACGTCATGCAGCACTGGAAACGCACCACTGAAACCGCCAACCGCCTGTTCGAGCAAGGTGAATGGGTCGATGCCCGGGAACACTACCTGCAAGCCTTGGCCTTGGCCCAGGTGCTGTTCGAGCGCTGGCATGACGTCGACGAAGCGGTGGCGGTGTTCGTCATCGCTCACCACAACCTGGCTGACCTGCACCTGCGCCTGAACCAGCCGCACGAGAGCGCCGACTACCTGTGCTCTGCACACCAGCGCCTGCTCCAGGCCAGCCAGGAAGCGCGCTTGCCCCAGGCGCTGCGGGATGCAGCGCTGCGCCACAGTTCACGCACCTACACCGAATTGCTGAGTTTCATTGCCGAGTACGGACAGTACCCGCGCACCGAGCGCCTGCTCAACCGTCACGCCCCCGCCGCCAGCGAGCTGGCCGCGCAAACAGGCGTGACACCCAGAACCCACGCTTACGGAATCCATTGATATGCCACATACCTTGCCTGCGTTGCCTTATGCCTACGATGCGCTGGAGCCGCACATCGATGCCCAGACCATGGAAATTCACCACAGCAAGCACCACCAGACCTACATCAACAACCTCAACGCTGCCATCGAAGGCACCGAGTGGGCCGAATGGCCGGTGGAGCAGCTGGTAAGCGCGGTCAAGCAACTGCCAGAAAAGCTGCAGGGCGCCGTGATCAACCAAGGCGGCGGCCACGCCAACCACACGCTGTTCTGGACGGTGATGGCGCCACACGGCGGCGGCCAGCCACACGGTCAGGTGGCCAAGGCCATCGAGGCCGAGCTGGGTGGGTTCGACGCGTTCAAGGACGCCTTCACCAAAGCAGCGCTGACCCGCTTTGGCAGTGGCTGGGCCTGGCTCAGCGTCACCCCGGGCAACACGCTGGTGGTCGAAAGCAGCGGTAACCAGGACAGCCCGCTGATGCACGGCAACACGCCGATTCTCGGGTTGGACGTGTGGGAGCACGCCTACTACCTGAAATACCAGAACCGTCGCCCTGAATACATCGGTGCCTTCTACAACGTCGTCGACTGGGCGGAAGTGGAACGTCGTTATCTCGAAGCCTTGAAGTGAGTCGATCCGGTATGCGTTCACAGGTGTTGTCCGTCAGCAGCGTGCGTCTGTTTCGTCTGGCGATAGGAACCTTGCTGTTGCTGGCGGGCACAGCATTGCTGCTGGCGCAGGGCATTGCCTGGCTGGGCCTGGAGCCGCGCATGCTGCGTGCCCTCGAAGGGGGCGCATTGTGTGCGTTGGGGACAGCGCTGGGCGCGGTACCGGTGTTGGTGATTCGTAACATGCCGGTGGCCCTGGCCGACACACTGCTGGGCTTCGGTGCGGGAGTGATGCTGGCGGCCACCGCGTTTTCCCTGATCATCCCGGGGCTGGAGGCGGCGCAAGGCATCGGCTTCAGCCCTTGGGGCGCGGGCGGCTTGATCAGCTTTGGCCTGATGTTTGGCGCCTTGTGCCTGTTCCTGGTCGACCTCAAGGTCTCCGGTGCCTCGCCAGAAGCCTTGGTCGGCACGGACAACCAGCCGGTGATCGCCGCGCGAATCTGGTTGTTCGTGATCGCCATCATCGCCCACAACATTCCTGAAGGCATGGCCATTGGCGTGTCTGCGGGCGGTGGCATGGCCGATGCCGACAGCCTGGCAATGGGCATCGCTTTGCAGGATGTGCCGGAAGGGCTGGTGATTGCGCTGGTGCTGGCGGGGGCGGGCATGCCGCGTTTCAAGGCATTCTTGATTGGTGCCGCTTCAGGCCTGGTCGAACCGGTGGCAGCGGTTATCTGTGCCTGGCTGGTAAATGTGGCAGAGTTGCTGTTGCCGTTGGGCCTGGCGTGTGCCGCGGGGGCGATGCTGCTGGTAGTGACCCAGGAGATCATCCCCGAGTCGCGCAGCAATGGGCATCACCGCCTGGCCAGTTTGGGGTTGTGTATCGGTTTTTGCCTGATGATGGTGATGGACACGGCGATGTCTTGAATTGATTGCGCCATGATGATTGTGTCGTGCTTGCGACCGTTCGGCGGGAGATTCTCTGGGCCTGTAAGGCCGAGCGCCGCCCGCGCGGCGCTTCGCAGCACAAGGCTGCTCCTACATTTGTTTCGGGCCAATTACCCCAGCGTCATAGGCGCACGCCCCTTGGCATATGGCACGATATCGTGTTGTGAAAACAAGACGGTATCGCGCTGGCACAGGCGTTACTGGCCCGAAACAGATGTAGGAGCAGCCTTGTGCTGCGAAGCGCCGCGCGGGCGGCGCTCGATCTCACAGGCGCTGAAGGTGTTGTGACAAGCCCAGCGTTCCCTACTCGCCTTCGTCGAAGTAGTTGTTGATCAACTCGACCAGTGCGTCCAGCGCGTCGTTGTCCTGTTCGCCTTCGGTCAGCAAGTGCACTTGGGTGCCTTTGCCTGCCGCGAGCATCATCACCGCCATGATGCTCTTGCCGTCCACCAGCTTGTCTGGCGCGCGGCCTACCTTGACCTGGCAGGGAAAGCGCCCGGCCACGCCGACGAACTTGGCCGCCGCCCGGGCATGCAGGCCCAGCTTGTTGATGATGGTGATTTCGCGGGCGGGCATCGTGGGGTGGATCCTGTAGGCTAGAGGTCGCGGTGGCGGACCTGGACGTTTTTCAGGGATTGCTGCAGCAACGTGCCGAGGCGTTCGGTCAGGTATACCGACCGGTGATGGCCACCGGTGCAGCCAATGGCGATGGTGACATAGGCTCGGTTGCTGGCGGCGAAGCGGGGCAGCCATTTAAGCAGGTAGCTGGAAATGTCGTTGAACATCTCTTCGACGTCCGGCTGTGCGGCGAGGTAGTCGATTACCGGTTGTTCGAGACCAGAATGCTCACGCAGTTCGGGCTTCCAGTAGGGGTTGGGCAAGCAGCGCACGTCGAACACCAGGTCGGCATCGACCGGCATACCACGTTTGAAGCCAAAGGATTCGACCAGGAACGCGGTGCCAGGCTCTGGCTGGTTGAGCAGGCGCAGCTTGATCGAGTCGCGCAACTGGTAAAGGTTGAGGCTGGTGGTGTCGATCTTGAGGTCGGCAAGGTCGGCGATCGGCCCCAGCATGTCGCTTTCCACGCGTATCGCTTCTGCCAGGGAACGGTCGGCATTGGTCAGCGGGTGACGCCGACGGGTCTCCGAAAAGCGCTTGAGCAGGGTGTCTTCGTCGGCATCCAGGTACAGCACATCACACTTGATATGCCGGGCACGGGCCTCTTCGAGCAGCTCGGGGAAACGCGTCAGGTGACTGGGCAGGTTGCGCGCGTCAATCGACACGGCGACCTTGGGCTGCAGCAACTCGGTATTGATCAAGGCATCTTCCGCAAGCTGCGGCAGCAGCCCGGCGGGAAGGTTGTCGATGCAATAGAAACCGTTGTCTTCCAGGACATCGAGGGCGGTGCTCTTGCCGGAGCCGGACCGGCCGCTGACGATGATCAGGTGCATGTTCAGTGCTCGTTCTGTACGTCCAGGACAACCTGGTACAGGGCCTCGTTACTGCTGGCGGCACGCAGACGATCACGGACCTCTTTGCGATCGAGCATGCTGGCGATCTGGCGCAGCAGTTCCAGGTGCGCATCGGTGGCAGCTTCGGGCACCAGCAGGACGAACAGCAGGTCCACGGGTGCGCCATCGATGGCGTCGTAGTCGATCGGCGCCTCCAGGTGCAGCAGTGCGCTGACCGGGGCGGTGCATCCTTCGAGTCGGCAGTGGGGGATGGCGATGCCGTTGCCGAACCCGGTCGAACCGAGTTTTTCACGGGCGACCAGTTTTTCGAAGACGTCTTGCATCTCCAGCTCTGGCACTTGTTCGGCGATGACGGTGGCGACCTTTTCGAGGGCGCGCTTCTTACTGCCGCCCGGCACGTTCACGAGGGAACGGCCGGGGGTCAGGATGGTTTCAAGTCGGATCATGGATGAGGGGGATCAGCGGGCAGCTGCACCTTGCAGCAGGCTTTGCTGTTTTTCCTTGTGTTTTTTCAGTTGGCGGTCGAGCTTGTCGGCCAAGGCGTCGATCGCTGCATACATGTCTTCGTGTTCCGCGTTGGCTACCACTTCACCGCCCGGAATCTGCAGGGTCGCTTCGACCTTCTGCTGCAGCTTCTCGACCTTCATGATGACCTGCACGTTAGTGATCTTGTCGAAGTGACTTTCCACGCGGGCGAGCTTTTCAAGCACATAATCGCGCAGCGGCTGGGTGACTTCTACATGCTGTCCACTGATATTGACTTGCATACAGCTTCTCCTTTATTGCCCGTGCATAAAGAGGCAAGTCTTGCACCTGCCCCAAAAACGCTGTGGCACATACCAGGTGCTACATCAGTCGCTTGCGCTCGCTCGACGGTGCGATGCCGAGAGACTCGCGGTACTTGGCGACGGTGCGACGGGCTACCTGGATGCCTTGTGCCTCCAGTAAACCAGCGATCTTGCTGTCACTCAATGGCTTTTTCTGATTTTCCGCCGCAACCAGTTTCTTGATGATCGCGCGGATCGCTGTGGACGAGCATTCTCCGCCTTCAGCGGTGCTGACGTGGCTTGAGAAAAAGTATTTCAGTTCGTAGATGCCGCGGGGCGTGTGCATGTATTTTTGCGTGGTAACCCGCGAAATGGTCGACTCGTGCATGCCGACGGCTTCGGCGATGTCATGCAGGACCAACGGCTTCATCGCTTCGTCGCCATGGTCGAGGAAGCCGCGCTGATGCTCGACGATCTGCGTGGCTACTTTCATCAGGGTTTCGTTGCGGCTTTGCAGGCTCTTGATGAACCAGCGCGCTTCTTGCAGCTGATTGCGCATGAAGGTGTTGTCGGCGCTGGTGTCGGCGCGGCGGACAAAGCCTGCGTACTGCGGGTTGACGCGCAGGCGCGGGATGGCTTCCTGGTTCAGCTCCACCAGCCAGCGGTCGCTGTCCTTGCGCACGATGACGTCGGGCACGACGTACTCGGGCTCGCTCGATTCGATCTGCGAGCCAGGGCGCGGGTTGAGGCTTTGCACCAGCTCGATGACCTGGCGCAGCTCGTCTTCCTTGATCTTCATGCGCCGCATCAGCTGGCTGTAGTCGCGGCTGCCCAGCAGGTCGATGAAGTCGGTGACCAGGCGTTTGGCCTCGGCCATCCACGGCGTGCTGGCCGGTAGCTGGCGCAGTTGCAGCAGCAGGCATTCGCCCAGGTTGCGTGCGGCGATGCCGGCAGGCTCGAACTGCTGAATACGGTGCAGGACTGCTTCGACCTCGTCCAGCTCGATATCCAGTTCGGGGTCGAAACCGGCGCAGATCTCTTCGAGGGTGTCTTCGAGGTAGCCCTGGCCATTGATGCTGTCGATCAGGGTGACGGCGATCAGGCGATCGGTGTCGGACATCGGCGCCAGGTTCAACTGCCACAGCAGGTGGCTTTGCAGGCTTTCGCCGGCCGATGTGCGGGTGGTGAAGTCCCACTCGTCGTCATCGTTGCTCGGCAGGCTGCTGGCGCTGGTCTGGTAGATGTCTTCCCAGGCGGTATCGACGGGCAGCTCGTTGGGGATTCGCTCGCTCCACTCGCCGTCTTCCAGGTTTTCGGCACTGTTGGTGCTTTCCTGGAAGCTGTTGTCCTGGACTTCGGCGGCCGGTTTGTTCTCGGCGTTATCGGCCATCGGGTCGCTGTTGTCGAAGTCCTCGCCGTCTTCCTGACGTTCGAGCATCGGGTTCGATTCCAGCGCTTCCTGGATTTCCTGTTGGAGGTCCAGGGTAGAGAGCTGGAGGAGGCGGATGGCCTGTTGCAACTGAGGAGTCATCGTCAGTTGCTGGCCCATTTTTAGGACGAGCGATGGTTTCATGGCAGGGGCTTAATACCTTGTTCGCCGGCGCGCATGCGCCATCCACTACACGAGGGCGCCGGAGCGCCAAATTCAAGCAAGTTTTATGCCTTAAATTGTAGCGTTTGCCTAGAGCACCGTAACAACTTAAACCCCGACAGGGTCGATTTGCCAGTGCTCCAGGTGCGTCCCGGGGTCAGAGCCGGAACTCGTGACCCAGGTAAACCTCTTTGACCAGTTCGTTGGCCAGGATGGTCTCGGCGTCGCCTTCGGCGATCAGTCGGCCATCATTGACGATATAGGCGGTTTCGCAGATATCCAAGGTCTCACGCACGTTGTGGTCGGTAATCAGTACGCCGATCCCCTTGGCCTTGAGGTGGTGGATGATCTGCTTGATGTCACCGACGGAAATCGGGTCGACGCCCGCGAAGGGTTCGTCGAGCAGGATGAACTTCGGGGCGGTCGCCAGGGCGCGTGCGATCTCGACACGGCGGCGTTCGCCACCCGAGAGGCTCATGCCGAGGTTGTCGCGGATGTGGCTGATGTGGAACTCCTGCAGCAGGCTTTCCAGCTCCTTGCGGCGGCCGTCGCGGTCGAGCTCCTTGCGGGTCTCGAGGATCGCCATGATGTTGTCGGCCACCGACAGCTTGCGGAAGATCGAAGCTTCCTGCGGCAGGTAGCCGATACCGGCACGCGCGCGACCGTGCATGGGCTGGTGGCTGACATCGAGGTTGTCGATCAGCACGCGCCCTTGCTCAGCCTGGACCAGGCCGACGATCATGTAGAAGCAGGTGGTCTTGCCGGCGCCGTTAGGGCCGAGCAGGCCGACGATCTGGCCGCTGTCGATCGACAGGCTGACGTCGCGCACGACTTGCCGACCCTTGTAGCTCTTGGCCAGGTGCTGGGCTTTGAGGGTTGCCATTTACTCGGCCTTCTTCTTCGGCTGGATCACCATGTCGATGCGCTGACGTGGTTGAGTCACGTTGCCACCACGACCGGCGGTCGCAACCTGGGTCTTGGTGTTGTAGACGATCTTCTCGCCTTCAGTGGTGTTGCCTTCATTCTCGACCTTGGCGCGGTCGGTGAGGATCACCGTGTCTTTCTGCGCCTGGTACTGAATGGTCACGGCCCAGCCTTTCATCTTGTCCGGCTTGGCGGTGCTCTGCTGCTGTTCGAAGTAGGCCAGGTTGCCCACCGAGGTGACCACGTCGATGTCGCCATTGGCGGCGCGGGTCATGGTCACGGTGTTGCCTTTGATCATCATCGAACCTTGGGTGATGATGACGTCACCGGTGTAGGTGGCCACGCCTTGCTTGTCGTCCAGGTGCGCGTTGTCGGCCTGGATGCGGATAGGCTGGTCACGGTCGGTCGGCAGTGCGAAGGCGCTCGCGCTTCCCAGTGCTGCGCTCAGGCTGAGCAAAAGGGGGAGGGTTTTAACGAGCCTCATACTGTCCTCTTACGTTAGAGAGCAGGTCCATCCTGCCTTCTTTCAAATACGCTTTCATTCCTTTGCCCGTGGTCGTGCCACCGGCGCCGTCGATTCTAACGGCTTGCTCGGTCTGCGCATATTGCTTCTGCGGGAATACGGTCATGCGTGAGCTGGTGATAATCGTTTCACGCTTCTTTTCGTCGGTGCGGGCAATGCGCACCTGGTCGATCAGCTCGACCTCGGTGCCGTCCGGGTTGACCTCGGCACGGACGCTTTGCACGTGCCACGGGTACTCGGTGCCGCGGTACATGTGCAGGTCTGGCGTGGTCACCAGTGTGACCTCGGTGGCCGTCAGGTGTTCGACCTTGTCGGCGGTCATTTCGTACTGCAACTTGCCGTCGGGCAGGAACTGCACGCTGTGGGCATTGATCGCGTAGTAGTCGATGGCGCTCTCGTCGACCTGGGCCGTGGGCTGGTCGAGGAAGCTCTCGGGGCTGACATTCCAGTAGCCGATCGCCGCCAGCAGGGCGCCGATGGCCAAGAGCAGCACAATATTGCGGGCTTTCTTGCTGAACATGAGCAGCCTTAAAGGTAATGTGCGTTGGCAGCGTCCAGGGTGCCCTGGGCCTGCATGATCAGTTCACAAAATTCACGCGCCGCGCCTTCACCGCCGCGGGCCTGGGTCACCCCGTGCGCATGTTGGCGAACGAAGGGGGCGGCGTTGGCCACCGCCATGCCCAGGCCGACCCGGCGGATCACCGGCAGGTCGGGCAGGTCGTCGCCCAGGTAGGCGACTTGTTCATAGCTTAGGCCGAGTTCGGCGAGCAAGCCGTCGAGTACCACCAATTTGTCCTCGCGGCCCTGGTACAGGTGCGGGATGCCGAGGTTTTTCGCACGGCGCTCGACCACCGGGGTTTTGCGCCCACTGATAATTGCCGTGGTCACGCCCGATGCCATGAGCATCTTGATGCCCTGGCCGTCGAGGGTGTTGAAGGTCTTGAACTCGCTGCCGTCTTCGAGGAAGTACAGGCGGCCGTCGGTGAGCACGCCGTCAACGTCGAACACGGCAAGCTTGATGGCCTGGCCACGTTGAATCAAATCCTGGGTCATTTACATTACTCCGGCGCGCAACAGGTCGTGCATGTTCAGGGCGCCGGTCGGGCGGTCGTCCTGGTCGACCACCACCAGCGCGTTGATCTTGTGGTCTTCCATGATTTTCAGCGCCTCGGCGGCCAGCATTTCGGCGCGGGCGGTCTTGCCATGCACGGTCATCACCTGGTCGATCAAGGTGGTGTGCATGTCGATATTGCGGTCCAGGCTGCGGCGCAGGTCGCCGTCGGTGAAGATCCCGGCCAGTTTGCCGTCCGGTTCGAGGATCACGGTCATGCCCAGGCCTTTGCGTGACATTTCCAGTAGCGCATCCTTGAGCAGGGTGCCGCGTGCCACCTGGGGCAGTTCGGCGCCTGCGTGCATCACGTTCTCGACCTTGAGCAGCAGGCGGCGGCCGAGGGCGCCACCGGGGTGCGAAAAGGCGAAGTCTTCGGCAGTGAAACCACGGGCTTCGAGCAGGGCGATGGCCAGGGCGTCGCCCAACACCAGCGCTGCGGTGGTCGAAGAGGTGGGGGCCAGGTTCAGCGGGCAGGCCTCCTGGGTGACGCGGGCGTCGAGGTTGACCTCGGCGGCCTGGGCCAGGGGCGAATCGGCATTGCCGGTCAGGCTGATCAGTTGGATGCCGAGGCGCTTGATCAGCGGCAGCAAGGTGATGATTTCTGCAGTGCTGCCGGAATTGGACAGGGCCAGGATGACATCGTCCCGGGTGATCATGCCCATGTCGCCATGGCTGGCTTCGGCCGGGTGCACGAAGAACGCAGGCGTACCGGTGCTGGCCAGGGTGGCGGCGATCTTGTTGCCGATATGCCCCGACTTGCCCATGCCGACCACCACAACCCGGCCCTTGCTGGCCAGAATCAGCTCGCAGGCCTTGACGAAGTTGGCGTCGATACGCGGCGCCAGGCTTTCCACGGCCTCGACTTCGAGGCGCAAGGTGCGCAGGGCGGACTGGATCAGCTCACTGGATTGGCTCATGTCGTCAAACAATGCCTGATGAAAAGGCGGCGATTATAGCCGCAATGGAAGAAAGCCTCATCCTTTCGATTGCCCGGCAAATGCCATGGAAGTCTGTCGTTGTGCTGAACGACACGTTCCATGGCCTTGGGGCCGCCCTGTCAGCGGTGCTATAGTTCGCCGCTATTCGGCCTGTCAGGGGCACGTGTGCCTTCACGATGAGGGCAAGCGTCCACTAGGACGAGGCTGCACTAGCAAGGAGTCTAGATGAGTGTGGATAGCGCCTACGCGGTCGAGTTGAAGGGAGTGACCTTCAAGCGCGGTTCGCGCAGCATTTTCAGCAATGTCGACATACGCATCCCGCGCGGCAAGGTCACCGGCATCATGGGGCCATCGGGTTGCGGCAAGACCACATTGCTACGCCTGATGGGTGCGCAACTGCGTCCGTCCAGCGGCGAGGTATGGGTTGCCGGGCAGAACCTGCCGACGCTGTCGCGCAGCGACCTGTTCGACGCGCGCAAGCAGATGGGCGTGCTGTTCCAGAGTGGCGCGCTGTTCACTGACCTCGATGTATTCGAGAACGTGGCCTTCCCGCTGCGCGTGCACACCCAGCTGTCGGAAGAGATGATTCGCGACATCGTGTTGATGAAACTGCAGGCTGTCGGCCTGCGCGGTGCCATCGACCTGATGCCTGACGAACTGTCCGGTGGCATGAAGCGCCGGGTGGCGTTGGCGCGTGCGATCGCTCTGGACCCGCAGATCCTCATGTACGACGAACCGTTCGTCGGCCAGGACCCGATCGCCATGGGGGTACTGGTGCGCCTGATCCGCCTGCTCAACGATGCCTTGGGCATCACCAGCATCGTGGTTTCCCACGACCTGGCCGAAACCGCCAGCATTGCCGACTACATCTACGTGGTAGGGGATGGCCAGGTGCTGGGGCAGGGCACGCCCGACGAGCTGATGGGCTCGGACAACCCGCGTATTCGCCAGTTCATGAAAGGCGACCCGGATGGCCCGGTACCCTTCCACTTTCCCGCGCCTGATTACCGCGCCGACCTGCTGGGGGCGCGTTGATGCGCAGAAAATCCTTACTCGAACGTGTTCGCCTGTTCGGTCGCTCGGCGATCGACGTGCTGGCCGTGCTCGGGCGTTCCTGTCTGTTTCTGTTCCATGCGCTGATCGGGCGTGGCGGTATTGGCGGTGGCTTCCAGCTGCTGACCAAGCAGCTGTACTCGGTGGGCGTGCTGTCGCTGGCGATCATCGTCGTGTCCGGTGTGTTCATCGGCATGGTGCTGGCGCTGCAGGGGTACAGCATCCTGACCAAGTACGGCTCTGAACAGGCGGTCGGGCAGATGGTGGCCCTGACCCTGTTGCGTGAGCTCGGGCCGGTGGTGACCGCACTGTTGTTCGCCGGCCGCGCAGGTTCTGCGCTGACCGCCGAAATTGGCAACATGAAGTCCACCGAGCAGCTGTCGAGCCTGGAAATGATCGGCGTCGACCCGCTCAAGTACATCGTTGCGCCACGCCTGTGGGCCGGTTTCATCTCGCTGCCGCTGCTGGCGCTGATCTTCAGCGTGGTCGGCATCTGGGGTGGGTCGTGGGTCGCCGTGGATTGGCTGGGCGTTTACGAGGGCTCGTTCTGGGCCAACATGCAGAACAGCGTTTCCTTCACCGACGACGTGCTGAACGGCTTGATCAAGAGCCTGGTGTTCGCCTTCGTCACCACCTGGATCGCCGTATTCCAGGGGTACGACTGTGAGCCCACCTCAGAAGGGATCAGCCGTGCCACCACCAAGACCGTGGTCTATGCCTCGTTGGCTGTCCTGGGTCTGGACTTTATTCTGACCGCCTTGATGTTTGGAGATTTCTGATGCAAAACCGCACCCTGGAAATCGGTGTCGGCCTGTTCCTCCTGGCCGGGATCCTGGCGCTGCTGCTGCTGGCCCTGCGAGTCAGCGGGCTGTCGGCCAGCCCGAGCAGCGATACCTATAAAGTTTATGCGTACTTCGACAATATCGCCGGTTTGACGGTCAGAGCTAAAGTGACCATGGCCGGTGTGACGATCGGCAAGGTCACCGCCATCGATCTGGACCGTGATTCCTACACCGGTCGGGTGACGTTGCAGCTGGACAAGACCGTCGACAACCTGCCGACCGATTCCACTGCTTCGATCCTGACCGCCGGGTTGCTGGGCGAGAAGTACATCGGCATCAGCGTGGGCGGCGAAGACGACGTGCTCAAGGATGGCGCGACCATCCACGACACCCAGTCGGCACTGGTGCTGGAAGATCTGATTGGCAAGTTCCTGCTCAACTCCGTTGGCAAGGAACCGAAAGAAGCGCAACCGGCTAATTAAGGAGTTTCCATGATTTCGATCCTGCGACGTGGCCTGCTGGTCCTGCTGGCGGCCTTCCCTTTGCTGACCGTGGCGGCGCAGACGCCTCACGATGTGGTGCAAGGCACGACCAACGAATTGCTTGGCGACCTCAAGGCCAACAAGGATCAGTACAAGTCCAACCCCAACGCCTTCTACGATGCGCTCAACCGCATCCTCGGGCCGGTGGTGGACGCTGACGGCATTTCCCGCAGCATCATGACCGTGAAGTATTCGCGCAAGGCCACGCCTGAGCAGATGCAGCGCTTCCAGGAGAACTTCAAGCGCAGCCTGATGCAGTTCTATGGCAACGCCCTGCTGGAATACAACAACCAGGGCATCGTCGTTGACCCGGCCAAGGCTGATGACGGCAAGCGTGCCAGCGTCGGCATGAAGGTGACCGGCAACAACGGCGCCGTGTACCCGGTGCAGTACACCCTGGAGAACATTGCCGGCGAGTGGAAGGTGCGTAACGTCATCGTCAACGGCATCAACATCGGCAAACTGTTCCGCGACCAGTTCGCCGATGCCATGCAGCGCAACGGCAACAACCTGGACAAGACCATCGACGGTTGGGCCGGTGAAGTGGCCAAGGCCAAGGAAACCGCCGATAAGTCGCCCGAGAAGGCAGTGCAATGAGTGAGGCTGGCGTAAGCATGGCAGAGCCGGGCGTACTGCGTTTGACCGGCGTGCTGGACTATCGCAGCGGCCCGGCCTTGCGCAAGCAAGGCAAGGCATTGATCGACGCCTCGCGCGAGCCGCACATGGTGCTGGATTGCTCGGCCGTGGCGAAATCGTCCAGCGTCGGCCTGTCGCTGCTGCTGGCGTTTATCCGCGATGCCCAGGCGGCCGGCAAGGCCTTCGAAGTACGCGGTATGCCCGACGACATGCGGGAAATTGCCGGGGTCTATGACCTCGATGAAGTGCTGGCTACTTGATGGCAATGCACTGAAGGATGGCCCCTCGGTCAGCGCACGCCCTCAGTGGGCTTCGCAGGCGAGGGGCTTTTTTGTATGATGGCCGACCCGTGCGCATCGGGCGCCGATTGAGGTTGAGCATGCAGGCCGTAGAAGTTAAAAGCTTCCTTGAAGAAAAATTGCCGGGATCCCGGGTCGAAGTTGAAGGCGAAGGCTGCAACTTCCAATTGAACGTGATCAGCGACGAGTTGGCTGGCCTGAGCCCGGTCAAGCGTCAGCAGGCGATCTATGCTCACCTTAATCCCTGGATCGCCAATGGCAGCATCCATGCGGTAACCATGAAATTTTTCAGCAGCGCAGCCTGGGCTGAGCGCACCTGAGCCAACTTGGCGGCGAGACTCCAATGGACAAACTGATTATTACTGGCGGCGCTCGCCTTGACGGCGAGATCCGCATTTCGGGCGCGAAGAACGCGGCATTGCCGATTCTGGCGGCGACCCTGCTGGCTGACGGCCCGGTCACCGTGGCCAACCTGCCGCACCTGCACGACATCACCACCATGATCGAGCTGTTCGGGCGCATGGGCATCGAGCCTGTGATCGACGAGAAGCTGTCTGTGGAAATCGACCCATGCACCATCAAGACGCTGGTCGCGCCGTACGAGCTGGTCAAGACCATGCGCGCCTCGATCCTGGTGCTGGGCCCGATGGTTGCACGTTTCGGCGAGGCTGAAGTAGCCCTGCCTGGCGGTTGCGCCATCGGTTCGCGCCCTGTCGACCTGCACATCCGTGGCCTTGAAGCCATGGGTGCGAAGATCGAAGTCGAAGCTGGCTACATCAAGGCCAAGGCGCCTGAGGGTGGCCTGCGCGGTGCGCACTTCTTCTTCGACACCGTCAGCGTGACCGGTACCGAGAACATCATGATGGCCGCTGCCCTGGCCAAAGGCCGCAGCGTGCTGCAAAACGCTGCCCGTGAACCTGAAGTGGTCGACCTGGCCAACTTCATCAACGCCATGGGCGGCAATGTTCAGGGCGCTGGCACCGACACCATCACCATCGAAGGCGTCGAGCGTCTGCACTCGGCCACTTACCGCGTCATGCCCGACCGTATCGAAACCGGTACCTACCTGGTCGCCGCAGCCGTCACCGGCGGCCGCGTCAAGGTCAAGGACACCGACCCGACCATCCTTGAAGCGGTACTGGAAAAACTCAAGGAAGCGGGCGCAGACATCACCACCGGCGAAGACTGGATCGAGCTGGACATGCACGGCAAGCGGCCCAAGGCTGTCAACCTGCGTACCGCGCCGTACCCAGCGTTCCCGACCGACATGCAGGCGCAGTTCATCTCGCTCAACGCCATCGCCGAAGGCACTGGCGCGGTGATCGAGACGATCTTCGAAAACCGCTTCATGCACGTCTACGAAATGCACCGCATGGGCGCGCAGATCCAGGTCGAAGGCAACACCGCCATCGTCACCGGCGTCAAGACGCTGAAGGGCGCGCCAGTCATGGCCACCGACCTGCGTGCTTCCGCCAGCCTGGTACTGTCGGCGCTGGTGGCTGAAGGCGATACGCTGATCGATCGCATCTACCACATCGACCGTGGTTACGAGTGCATCGAGGAAAAACTGCAGATGCTGGGCGCCAAGATCCGCCGCGTACCGGGTTAATAGCCCGCAGGCGCACGATGTGGGAGCGGGCTTATCCCGCGAAGGAGGCACTGCGGTGTATGGCACCGGCGTTGCCGGTGTTCGCGGGGCTAGCCCGCTCCCACACACGAATTGAATAAGGTCGGGCCCAGGCCCGGCCGGCAGTAGCCGCTTAAGGACCGACGTTTCCCATGTTGACCATCGCGCTATCCAAAGGCCGAATTCTCGACGATACCCTGCCATTGCTGGCCGAGGCCGGTATCGTGCCGACCGAGAACCCGGACAAGAGCCGTAAACTGATCATCCCCACCACGCAGGACGACGTGCGCCTGCTGATCGTGCGTGCCACTGACGTGCCGACCTACGTCGAGCATGGCGCCGCCGACCTCGGTGTGGCTGGCAAGGACGTGCTGATGGAGTACGGCGGCCAGGGCCTGTACGAGCCGCTGGACCTGCAGATTGCCTGCTGCAAGCTGATGACCGCTGGCGTGGTCGGCGCACCTGAACCCAAGGGCCGTCTGCGCGTGGCCACCAAGTTCGTCAACGTCGCCAAGCGTTATTACGCCGAGCAGGGCCGTCAGGTCGACATCATCAAGCTGTATGGCTCGATGGAGCTGGCACCCCTGATCAACCTCGCCGACAAGATCATCGACGTGGTCGACACTGGCAACACCCTGCGCGCCAATGGCCTGGAACCCCAGGAAATGATCGCCACGATCAGCTCCCGCCTGGTGGTCAACAAAGCATCGATGAAGATGCAGCACGCCCGTATCCAGAGCCTGATCGACACCCTGCGCAAGGCCGTCGAATCGCGACACCGCGGCTGACTCCTGCGCGCGACCTCCGCTGTCGCGCCCGTCTATCCGCGTCATAGCCACTTTTCTCGGGTGCCCGCGCGGATGGACTGGTAGCCTAGGGCGCCTGAGCATTCGCTAATAATCGAGGCCCTCGCCATGACCGTGTCCACTGCAATTGCCCGTCTCAACGCCGCTGATCCGGATTTCGCCCGACATCTGGATCATCTGCTGAGCTGGGAAAGTGTGTCCGATGACGCGGTCAACCAGCGCGTGCTCGACATCATCAAGGCCGTTCGCGAACGCGGCGATGCGGCGCTGGTGGAATTCACCCAGCGCTTCGATGGTGTCGATGCTAAGTCCATCGATGACCTGATTCTTGGCCGTGAACGCCTTGAACTTGCCCTGACGCGCATTACCGACACCCAGCGTGCAGCCCTGGAAAAAGCCGCCGAGCGCGTGCGCATCTACCACGAGCGGCAAAAGCAGGATTCCTGGCAGTACACCGAAGCTGACGGCACCGTGCTGGGCCAGAAGGTCACGCCGTTGGACCGCGCTGGCCTGTACGTACCGGGTGGCAAGGCGTCGTACCCGTCCTCGGTACTGATGAACGCCATTCCGGCCAAGGTTGCAGGCGTGACCGAAGTGGTCATGGTGGTGCCGACCCCGCGTGGCGAGGTCAACGAACTGGTGCTGGCCGCTGCCTGCATCGCCGGTGTCGACCGTGTGTTCACCGTGGGTGGCGCACAGGCCGTCGCCGCGCTGGCCTATGGCACCGAGAGCGTGCCGCAGGTGGACAAGATCGTCGGCCCGGGCAACATCTATGTCGCCACCGCCAAGCGCCACGTGTTCGGCCAGGTCGGCATCGACATGATCGCCGGCCCGTCGGAAATTCTCGTGGTGTGTGACGGCCAGACCGACCCGGACTGGATCGCCATGGACCTGTTCTCCCAGGCCGAGCACGACGAAGACGCCCAGGCCATCCTGGTCAGCCCGGACGCTGAGTTCCTCGACCGCGTTGCCGCCAGCATCGACAAGCTGCTGCCGACCATGGAACGCGCCGAGATCATCGAGAAATCGGTCAATGGCCGCGGCGCGCTGATCCAGGTGCGTGACATGCAGCAGGCCATCGACGTGGCCAACCGCATCGCTCCTGAGCACTTGGAGCTGTCGGTCGCCGACCCGCAGGCCTGGTTGCCGCAGATTCGCCACGCCGGTGCGATCTTCATGGGCCGCCACACCAGTGAAGCACTGGGTGACTACTGCGCAGGCCCCAACCACGTGTTGCCTACCTCCGGCACCGCGCGTTTTTCGTCGCCACTGGGGGTGTATGACTTCCAGAAGCGTTCGTCGATCATCTTCTGCTCCGAGCAGGGCGCGTCCGAGCTGGGCCACACCGCGTCGGTCCTGGCCCGTGGCGAGTCGCTGACCGCCCACGCCCGCAGTGCTGAATACCGTATCCTGACCCAAGAGAAGGGGAACTGAGCATGAGTCGATTCTGGAGCCCCTTCGTCAAGGACCTGGTGCCTTACGTGCCGGGCGAGCAACCCAAGCTGGCCCGCCTGGTCAAGCTCAACACCAACGAGAACCCCTATGGCCCGTCGCCCAAGGCGCTGGAAGCCATGCGCGGCGAGCTGAACGACAACCTGCGCCTGTACCCGGACCCGAACGGTGACCGGCTCAAGCAGGCGGTGGCCGAGTATTACGGCGTCACCCCGGGGCAGGTGTTTGTCGGCAACGGTTCTGACGAGGTGCTGGCGCACATCTTCCACGGCCTGTTCCAGCACGATGCACCGCTGCTGTTCCCGGACATCAGCTACAGCTTCTATCCGGTGTACTGCGGCCTGTACGGCATTGCCTACGAGCAAGTGGCGCTGGACGAGCAGTTCCAGATCCGCGTCGAGGACTACAAAAAGCCGAATGCCGGGATCATCTTCCCCAACCCGAATGCGCCGACCGGCTGCCTGATGCCGCTGCAAGCGGTCGAGCAGCTGCTGCAGGGCAACCCGGATTCGGTGGTGGTGGTGGATGAGGCCTACATCGACTTTGGTGGCGAGACGGCCATCAGCCTGGTAGACCGCTACGACAACCTGCTGGTGACCCAGACGTTGTCCAAGTCCCGTTCGCTGGCTGGCCTGCGCGTTGGCTTGGCAGTGGGCCACCCGGACCTGATCGAAGCGCTGGAGCGGATCAAGAACAGCTTCAACTCCTACCCGCTGGACCGTGCGGCGATCGTCGGTGCAGCCGTGGCGTTCGAAGACCGTGCCTACTTCGAAGAAACCTGCCGCAAGGTGATCGACAGCCGTGAAGTGCTGGTCGAGCAACTGACGGCCAAGGGCTTCGAGGTGCTGCCGTCGGCGGCCAACTTCATCTTCGCCCGTCACCCGCAGCAGGATGCGGCCGAGTTGGCGGCTCGCTTGCGTGAGCAAGGCGTGATCGTGCGGCACTTCAAGCAGGCGCGGATTGCCCAGTTCCTGCGGATTACCATTGGTACGCCGGAAATGAACCAGGCGTTGCTTGATGCGCTGAACTGATCAAGGCGGGCTCACGTAGCCGCCTGCTTCGATCTGACCCCGCCTGGCACTGATTGCCAGGCGGGGTTTTTGCTTTCAGGGCTGAACCTGGCTCTCAATAGGCGATTTCCTCGATGCTGTACGGCATGCCGGCAGGCCTGTTGCGTACGGCTGCCGGGGTGCCATCGAGTAGCAGCACATAGTCGTTGACGTCATCCATACCGTCCGGGTCGGTCCACTGCTCGGCCCCAGCCGGTACTTGTGCAACCACATGCCCGTTCTTGAGGATGGTCAAGTAGCCCTTGGCGGTACTGTGCCAGCGCAGGCGGGCAGTGGCTTCATCGGCCCTTGCTTTGCGAGCGCCCGTGTTACCCAGCAGGGGTGTGCCGTCGAGCAGCCATTGCGGCTCGAGTGTCAGCCCCATGTGGCGCAGGACGGTGGGTGCCACTGAGGTCTGCGCAGGCAGACGGTACAGGTTGTTTGGCCCTGGGTTTTCTTTCGGAATGCTGGGCTGGGTCAGTTCTTTGTTCAGCGGTTTATTGCTGGCGATGAAGATGGTCTTTTCCTGTTCTGTGACGCCGCCATGGCCTTTGCCCCAATAGTCGCGGCCATGGTCCGTGCTGACAATCACCAGCCAGTCTTCACGCAGATGGCGGCGGCTGCGCAGATCGACCGCGTCCAGCAGTTCCCCCACTTGGTTGTCGGCCTTTCGCAGTGCCAGCTGGTAGCGGTTGTCGAAGCCACCGTTGTGGCCGGCTTCATCAGGTTCGCCCAGCTGGATGAAGGTGAAGTCGGCGGGCGTGGTGTCGAGTATCTGCAGCGCCCGCGCGATGACGTTATCGTCGGATAGGCCACTCTCGCGTACGTCGTTGCCGTGGGCGTCCTCGAGCAGGAACGCGGTGTTGATCGGCGACCAGTTCACCACACTGGACAGGTAGGCGGTGGGCAGCGCCTGGCGCAGCCGTTTGAACAGGCTAGGGAAGGCCGGGGAGACCCGCAGCGACTCGGCATTCGAGCCAACGCCATGCTTGTTGCTCCAGACCCCGGTGAGCAGGCTTACCCAGCCAGGGCCGCTGAGCGTTGGTTGTTCGCTGGCCTTGCCGGTGATGCCGCCGGTGTAGGCGCTGCCGTAATACAGGCGTTGCTGCAGATTGCTGGCGTCGCCCAATGCTTCGTAACGGTCGAGTTGCACGCCTTCGATACCGATGATCAGGGTTTTCGGTTGGCGCGCAGGCTGCGCCGGGTCGCAAGCTGCCAGCAGCGTCAGTGTCATCAGAAGCAGGGCTGATAATCGCATGAAGGGGCATCCGGGAACGGTACAGCGAGCGTTGCAATAAAGCGTGGTGCTCACAACTGGCAGAAATACCAGGTGGTTTGCTGTTCAGAGGGCTTTCCATTAGGCTGCAGCAATTCATCGGATGATTGGTTGAATGTAATGAGCGTAGAGCTGACCAAGCGTTCCCTTGTCGAACTTGCCGTGGAGCGCATGCGTGAGCGCATCCTCAACGGCGACTGGCAGGTAGGGCAGCGCCTGCCGACCGAGCCGGAGCTGGCCCAGGAATTGGGCATCAGCCGCAATACCGTGCGTGAGGCCATGCGCGTGCTGGCGTTCAGCGGCCTGGTGGAAATACGGCAGGGCGATGGCAGTTACCTGCGCACGGCCCAGGACCCGCTGATGGCGGTGCAGGCGATGTCCCGCTGCACCCCCGAGCAGGCGCGGGAGACCCGCCATATCCTCGAAGCCGAGGCCATCGGCCTGGCGGCGCTGCGCCGCACCGACGCCGACCTGCACGGGTTGCGTGAAGCCCTTGCGGGCAGCGCCGGGCATTTTCACGGTGACATCGATGCGTATGTGAGCTGCGACCTGGTGTTTCACCAGCGCTTGGTGGATGCCGCCCACAACCCGGCATTGAGTGAGTTGTACCGGTACTTTTCCGGTGTGGTGGCCGCTGCGCTGCAGCACAACATGACCACTGTTCCGCGCTGCCAGTCCACGTTCGATCTGCACGGGGAAATCCTCGACGCCATCGAGCAACGTGATTCGGAGCGGGCCAAGCGCCTGAGCCGGACCCTCATCGAATCCTGACCACGAGAAGCCCATGGCTGAATCAATCACCCGTAGCAACCCGCCCGGCGAGCGGGAACTCGACGAACTGCTGATCGACGCCGAAGCCGATGACGAGCAGGTGCAGCAACAGCCTGTGCTGCTGCGCCGGCCCTGGCTGTTGCTGCTGGGCCTGGTATTGGTGGCGCTGAACCTGCGGCCGGCCTTGTCGAGCATGGCGCCGGTGCTGGGCCTGGTGTCCGAAGGCCTGGGCTTGAGTGCCTCGCAGGCCGGTTTGCTGACCACCTTGCCGGTACTGTGCCTGGGCCTGTTCGCGCCACTGGCGCCGGTGCTGGCGCGGCGTTTTGGCAGTGAGCGGGTGATCCTCGGCATTCTCCTGACCTTGGCCTTGGGCATTGTAGTGCGCAGTGCCTTTGGGGTGGCCGGGGTGTTCCTGGGCAGCCTCATGGCCGGCGCCAGCATTGGCATTATCGGCGTGCTGTTGCCGGGCATCGTCAAGCGCGACTTCCCACAGCATGCCGGCACCTTGACCGGGGTCTACACCATGGCGCTGTGCCTGGGGGCGGCCATGGCGGCCGGCGCCACGGTGCCCCTGGCCCAGCACTACGAAGGCAACTGGGCGCTGGGGCTGGGCTTCTGGGCCGTGCCGGCACTGTTGGCCATGTTGGTCTGGCTGCCGCAGGCGCGCCAGGGGCACGGCCTGCACAAGGTTGCCTATCGAGTGCGTGGCCTGTGGCGTGACCCACTGGCCTGGCAGGTGACCTTGTACATGGGCCTGCAATCGTCGCTGGCCTATATCGTTTTCGGTTGGTTGCCTTCGATTCTGATGGGTCGTGGTCTGAGCCCAACCGAGGCGGGGCTGGTGCTGTCGGGCTCGGTGATCGTGCAATTGATCAGCTCGCTCAGTGCGCCCTGGCTGGCCACGCGCGGGAAGGACCAGCGCTTGGCCATCGTAATTGTCATGCTGGTGACCCTGGCCGGGCTGTTTGGCTGCCTGTATGCGCCTATTTCCGGGCTGTGGGGGTGGGCGGTGCTGCTGGGCCTGGGGCAGGGCGGGACGTTTGCCCTGGCATTGACGTTGATCGTGCTGCGCTCCAAAGACGCCCATGTGGCGGCGAACCTGTCGAGCATGGCGCAAGGGGTGGGTTACACACTGGCGTCGATGGGGCCGTTTGCGGTGGGGGTGGTGCATGACCTGACCGGTGGCTGGGCGGCACTGGGGTGGATCTTTGCCGTGCTAGGCCTGGGCGCCATTGTTTTCGGGCTTGGGGCTGGGCGGGCGTTGCATGTGCAGGTGACCAGCGAAAAAGTCTGAGACTGATTGTGCCAGTGCTGGCCCATTCGCGGGGCAAGCCCGCTCCCACAGGAGCCCGCAGTGCCTGAAAGCCCTGCCATCCTGTGGGAGCGGGCTTGTCCCGCGAATGGGCCGGCACTGGCGTAAGCGCATCGAGCAGATTATCGTGCACCTTTCGATCCCAGGATGGACCTGCCCCATGAGCGACGCCAACCGCGACCTGATCACCCGCTTCTACCAGGCCTTCCAGCGGCTGGATGCCGAGGCCATGGTGGCCTGTTACAGCGACGATATCGTCTTCAGCGACCCGGTCTTCGGTACCCTGCGCGGCAAGGATGCGGGCGACATGTGGCGGATGCTCACCACCCGCGCCAAGGACTTCACCCTGACCTTCGACAACGTCCGTGCGGACGAGCGCGGTGGCAGTGCGCACTGGGTCGCGACCTACCTGTTCAGCCAGACCGGCCGTACCGTGGTCAACGCTATCCAGGCACGTTTCGTCATTCGCGATGGCTTGATTTGCCAGCATGACGACAGCTTCGACCTCTGGCGCTGGTCGCGTCAGGCACTGGGTGCGCCTGGGGTGCTGCTCGGCTGGTCGCCGCTGATTCAGAACAAGGTGCGCCAGCAGGCGTTCAAAGGCCTGCGGGCGTTTCAGCACAGCCAAGGCAACTAACGGAAAGAGCAGGCGTCGTGAGTGAAGCAGTGCCGGATCAGGCAGTAAAACCTTGGTATGTTTACCTGGTGCGGGCGGCCAATGGGTCACTGTATTGCGGGATCAGTGATGACCCGCAGCGGCGCTTTCTGGCGCATCAGAAAGGGCAGGGGGCGCGATACTTCAAGACCAGCCCGGCGCAGGCGCTGGTGTATGTCGAGCAGTGGCCCGACAAAGGCGAAGCGCTGCGCCAGGAGCGGCTGGTGAAGCGGCTGCGTAAATCGGCCAAGGAGGCGCTGGTAGCCTCGTTCAGCAACGCCTAGGGCGCGCTACGCGCCCCAGGTGGTATCAGTCCTTGCGCCGCTTCAGCTGATCGATCAGCTGCGTCGGCAGCCCCTTGATGATCAAGGTCCCCGCCACCTCGTCATACTCCACCTTGTCGCCCAGCAGGTGCGCCTCGAAGCTGATCGACAGCCCCTCGGCACGGCCAGTGAAGCGGCGGAACTGGTTGAGGGTGCGTTTGTCTGCAGGGATCTCCGGCGACAGGCCGTAGTCTTTGTTGCGGATGTGGTCGTAAAACGCCTTCGGGCGGTCTTCGTCGATCAGGCTGGACAGTTCTTCAAGGGTCACCGGCTCGCCCAGCTTGGTTTGGGTGGTAGCGTAGTCGACCAGGGTCTGGGTCTTCTCGCGGGCCGACGCCTCGGGCAAGTCTTCGCTCTCGACGAAGTCGCTGAAGGCCTTGAGCAGGGTACGGGTTTCACCTGGGCCGTCGACGCCCTCCTGGCAGCCGATGAAGTCACGGAAGTAGTCGGAGACTTTCTTGCCGTTCTTGCCTTTGATGAACGAGATGTACTGCTTGGAATTCTGGTTGTTCTTCCACTCGGACAGGTTGATGCGCGCCGCCAGGTGCAGTTGGCCGAGGTCTAGGTGGCGCGATGGCGTCACATCGAGGTCCGCGTTCACCGCCACGCCTTCGCTGTGGTGCAGCAGGGCGATCGCCAGGTAATCGGTCATGCCTTGCTGGTAGTGGGCGAACAGGATGTGCCCGCCGGTGGACAGGTTGGACTCTTCCATCAGCTTTTGCAGGTGTTCGACGGCGATGCGGCTGAACGCGGCGAAGTCCTTTTCTGCTTCCAGGTACTGTTTCAACCAGCCACTGAGCGGGTAGGCACCCGATTCGCCGTGGAAGAAGCCCCACGCCTTGCCTTGCTTGGCGTTGTAGCTGTCGTTGAGGTCGGCCAGCAGGTTTTCGATGGCATCGGAGGCGCCCAGTTCGGTATCGCGTGCGTGCAGCACGGCGGGGCTGCCATCGGGCTTCTTGTCGATCAGGTGAACGATACAATGACGGATTGGCATGAAGTCCTCGGCGAGTCTGGGGGGCGGTGCACGGCCGCGCTGCAAAAGTCGTCCAGTTTACCCCAGAGACAAGGTGATGCAGTGGCCGGATGTTGGCAGAAATGCCGGTTGTTCGTTTTTTGTTCAGTTTTGTGCGTTTTAAGCTAAAACCCCCGAAAAACCTGCATTAAATCGAAGTGCGCAGCGGATATTTATCCATTCCTGTGGTAGCTTTGCGCGGTCTTGCGCCCCTCGCGTGGCGCATTGCTGGCAGCACGCTAGCGTCGTGTCGAACCAAACGCCGATTTACGTATCTACATACGCGATTGGCGCGGCCCTCCAGAATTCAGGGGCTGGCCCGATAACGTCGTAGCTCGCTGCTTAACTACTGAATTTGATAGGGAAGGAACATCACCATGGCATTGACCAAAGACCAACTGATTGCCGACATCGCCGAATCGATCGCCGCGCCAAAAGCCACCGCCAAAAACGCACTGGAGCAACTGGGCCAGATCGTTGCTGACCAACTGGAAAACGGCGCTGAAATCACCCTGCCAGGCATCGGCAAGCTGAAAGTCTCCGAGCGTCCTGCCCGTACCGGCCGCAACCCTTCGACTGGCGCTGCCATCGAAATCGCTGCCAAGAAAGTCGTCAAGTTCGTGCCAGCCAAAGTGCTGACCGACGCCATCAACAAGTAATTGTTGACGCTGTGACGAAACCGCGCCCGGGCTTGCCCGGGCGCGGTTTTTTTCAGCCTTGTGTTTTACGCCGTGCGTGCCAGGCCAGGCGCGCGTTGTCGTCCTGGAAGCTCCAGGCGACCATGCGGCTCTGCTTCTGCCCTTGGCCCATCTCGATGATGCGCACGGCCTTGGCGCCTGCTTTTTTCAGCGCAGCCTCGATGCCTGGCAGGTTGCTGGCCTTGGACACCAGGCTGGTGAACCACAGCACGCTTTCGGCGTACTGCGCGCTTTCCCCGACCAGTTGCGTCACGAAGCGGATCTCGCCGCCCTCACACCACAGTTCGTTGTTCTGGCCGCCGAAATTGAGCACGGGCAGTTTGCGCTTGGGGTCCTGCTTGCCCAGGTTTTTCCACTTGCGCTGGCTGCCGCGGGTGGCTTCCTCGCGTGAGGCATGGAAGGGCGGGTTGCACAGGGTCAGGTCGAAGCGCTCGTCCGCCTGCAGCAGGCCACTGAGAATGTGCGTGCGGTTGGCCTGCTGGCGCAGAGTGATGGCCTTGCTCAGGCCATTGGCCTGGACGATGGCCTTGGCCGACGCCAGTGCCACAGGGTCGATATCCGAGCCCAGGAAGCGCCAGCGGTAGTCGCTGTGGCCGATCAGCGGGTAGATGCAGTTGGCACCCACGCCGATGTCCAGCGCGCGCATTTGGGCGCCTTTGGGGATCTCGCCGGCATTGTCTTCGCCCAGCAGGTCGGCGAGCACATGGATGTAGTCGGCGCGACCGGGGATGGGCGGACACAGGTAGTCGGCGGGGATGTCCCAGTGCTGGATGCCGTACTGGGCCTTGAGCAAGGCGCGGTTGAACACCCGTACCGCCTCGGGGTTGGCGAAGTCGATGCTGGGTTTGCCGTGCGGGTTGGTGATGGTGAAGCGGGCCAGGTCAGGGTGGGCCTTGATCAGGCTGGGGAAGTCGTAGCGACCCTGGTGGCGGTTGCGCGGGTGCAGGGTGGGTTTCTGGTTCATGGTCAGGTCCGGTGCTGCAGGTGCTGGCCAGGGGGCCGCTGTGCGGCCCCTTCGCGGCACAAGGCCGCTCCCACAGGATAGTGAGGCTCCTTGAAGGCAGCGCAATTCCTGTGGGAGCGGCCTTGTGCCGCGAACGAGGGCGAAGCCCTCGCTGGTCAGGTCAGCATTGTCAGGTTACAGCGCTGCAATCCGCGCATGCTGCTCGGTGAAGTTGGCCAGGGCCTGTTCGGACTCGGCCAGCTTGGCGCGTTCCTTCTCGATCACCGCAGGCGGTGCCTTGTCGACGAAGGCAGCGTTGGACAGCTTGCCGCCCACGCGCTGGACTTCACCCTGCAGACGCTGGATCTCCTTGTTCAGGCGAGCCAGTTCGGCGTCCTTGTCGATCAGGCCGGCCATCGGCACCAGTACCTGCAGATCGCCCACCAGAGCGGTGGCCGACAGTGGCGCTTCGTCGGCATCGCCAAGCACGGTGAACGACTCGACCTTGGCCAGTTTCTTCAGCAGGGCTTCGTTTTCCTGCAGGCGGCGCTGGTCGTCGGCATTGGCGTTTTTCAGGAACAGAGGCAGCGGCTTGCCCGGGCCGATGTTCATTTCGGCGCGGATGTTGCGCAGGCCGACCATCAGCTCCTTGAGCCACTCGATGTCACCTTCGGCAGCGGCATCGATGCGGCTTTCATTGGCCACCGGCCACGGCTGCAGCATGATGGTCTTGCCCTGAATGCCAGCCAGCGGCGCGATGCGCTGCCAGATTTCTTCAGTGATGAACGGCATGAACGGGTGCGCCAGGCGCAGGGCCACTTCCAGCACGCGCACCAGGGTGCGACGGGTGCCACGGGCGCGCTCGACCGGGGCGTTCTCGTCCCACAGCACAGGCTTGGAGAGTTCCAGGTACCAGTCGCAATACTGGTTCCAGATGAACTCGTACAGGGCCTGGCTGGCCAGGTCGAAGCGGAACTGCTCCAGCTGGCGGGTCACTTCGGCTTCGGTACGCTGCAGTTGCGAGATGATCCAGCGGTCGGCCAGCGACAGCTCGTAGGCTTCGCCGTTCTGGCCGCAGTCCTCGCCCTTGTCCAGCACGTAGCGGGCGGCGTTCCAGATTTTGTTGCAGAAGTTGCGGTAGCCTTCGACGCGGCCCATGTCGAACTTGATGTCGCGGCCGGTCGAGGCCAGCGAGCAGAACGTGAAGCGCAGGGCGTCGGTGCCGTAGCTGGCGATGCCGTCCGGGAACTCGGCCTTGGTCTGCTTGGCGATCTTCTCGGCAAGCTTGGGCTGCATCATGCCGCTGGTGCGTTTTTCCAGCAGGGCGTCGAGGGTGATGCCGTCGACGATGTCCAGCGGGTCCAGGACGTTGCCCTTGGACTTGGACATCTTCTGGCCCTGGCCATCGCGCACCAGGCCGTGCACGTACACGGTCTTGAACGGAACCTGAGGGGTGCCGTCCTCGTTCTTGATCAGGTGCATGGTCAGCATGATCATGCGCGCAACCCAGAAGAAGATGATGTCGAAGCCGGTGACCAGCACATCGGTGGAGTGGAACTTCTTGAGGAACTCGGTCTGTTCTGGCCAGCCCAGCGTCGAGAAGGTCCACAGGCCCGAGCTGAACCAGGTGTCGAGTACGTCGTCGTCCTGGCGCAGGGCAACATCGGCGCCCAGGTTGTGCTTGGCGCGGACTTCAGCCTCGTCACGGCCGACATAGACCTGGCCGGCCTCGTCGTACCATGCCGGGATGCGGTGGCCCCACCACAGCTGGCGGCTGATGCACCAGTCCTGGATGTCGCGCATCCAGGAGAAATACATGTTCTCATACTGCTTGGGCACGAACTGGATGCGGCCATCTTCCACGGCGGCGATGGCAGGCTCTGCCAGCGGCTTGGTGGAGACGTACCACTGGTCGGTCAGCCACGGTTCGATGACAGTGCCCGAGCGGTCGCCTTTCGGCACTTTCAAGGCGTGGTCGTCGATGCTGACCAGCAGGCCCTGGGCGTCCAGGTCGGCGACGATCTGCTTACGCGCGACAAAGCGGTCGAGGGTGGCGTACTGGGCGGGCAGGGTGGTGTCGACCTGCTCGTTGACGCTGCCGTCGAGGTTGAAGGCCTGGGCATTGGCCAGGACCATCGCGTTCTTGTCGAAGATGTTCAGCAGCGGCAGGTTGTGGCGCTTGCCGACTTCGTAGTCGTTGAAGTCGTGTGCCGGGGTGATCTTCACGCAGCCGGTGCCGAATTCTGGGTCGCAGTAGTCGTCGGCGATGATCGGGATGCGGCGGCCGACCAGTGGCAGCTCGACGAACTTGCCGATCAGGGCCTGGTAGCGCTCGTCGTTCGGGTTGACCGCGACGGCAGCGTCACCCAGCAGGGTTTCCGGACGCGTGGTGGCAACCACCAGGTAATCCTTGCCTTCGGCGGTCTTGGCGCCGTCGGCCAGCGGGTAGCGCAGGTTCCACAGGTGGCCCTTCTCGTCGTGGTTTTCCACTTCGAGGTCAGAGATGGCCGTGTGCAGCTTGGTGTCCCAGTTGACCAGGCGCTTGCCGCGGTAGATCAGGCCATCTTCGTGCAGGCGCACGAAGGCTTCCTTGACGGCTTCGGACAGGCCGTCGTCCATGGTGAAGCGCTCACGGCTCCAGTCGACCGACGAGCCCAGGCGGCGGATCTGACGGCTGATGTTGCCGCCGGACTGGTCCTTCCACTCCCAGACTTTTTCCAGGAACTGTTCGCGACCCAGGTCATGACGGTTCTGGCCTTTGGCCTCGAGCTGGCGCTCGACCAGCATCTGCGTGGCGATACCGGCGTGGTCGGTGCCCGGCTGCCACAGGGTGTCGCGACCCTGCATGCGGCGGAAACGGATCAGGGCGTCCATGATCGCGTTGTTGAACCCATGGCCCATGTGCAGGCTGCCGGTGACGTTCGGCGGCGGGATCATGATGGTGTAGGACTCACCTGCACCTTGTGGAGCGAAATAGTTCTCGGACTCCCAGGTGTTGTACCAGGAAGTTTCGATGGCGTGCGGCTGGTAGGTCTTATCCATGCGCGGCGGGACCCTGTGCATTTATTCGGGAAAGCCGAAAAGTATAACGAAGGCACAGGGTTTAGGCGACAGGCCGGGGGCTGCTTTGCAGCCCTTTCGCGACACAAGGCCGCTCCTGCAGGCACCGCGATCCCTGTAGGAGCGGCCTTGTGCCGCGAATGGGCCGCAAAGCGGCCCCGGAATATCACTCAGAACGCTTGATCAAACGCTCAATACGCGCATCCAGCCGGCGCTTGATTTCGTTCTCGATATGCGGGGTAAAGTCATTGATCACGTCTTGCATGATCGCCTGCGCTGCGGCGCGCAGCTCGCTTTCCAGGTGCAGCAAGGTGTCCTGGCGGCGGGTTTGCGAGTCTTCCTCGGGGGCTGTGGCGATCGGCTCGACGGCCGACACGGGGTTGCCGGCGGGTTCGTCCAGCAACAGTGGAATCTGCTCCACCGTCTCGGTCAGCAGCGGCGGTTGCAGGTCGGCGTCGCCAAGTAACTGGCGGATCGACTCGAGGTCATCGAGCAGATGGGCGGAGTCGGGCAAAGGGGAGGGCTTGTCCATCGTCGTCAAAGTCGCTGTAAGCGGTGGTCTTGCAGAGCATAGCCCTGTTCGCGGTAGAAACGGAACCGCTCACGGGCCGATTGGCGGATGCCTGGCTCCTCGACGACGATCTCGGCCACCCGTTCGAACTGGCCGACGAACGCAGGCACGCCAGCGCCCAGGTTGATCAGCAGGTCGCTGTGTTGCCCGGCATCCTCGGCAATCCCTAAGGCTACCGTGGCATCCGCGTGCAATTCCGCGAGGTCGTGGGGCACGAACGCTTCGCCCTTGAAGTGCCAGAGGCGTTGGTCCAGTTCGCTGCGCTGTTCGGCATCCTGGCAATGCAGGTAGACCCGGTGGCCGAGGCGCCAGGCTTTTTCGCACAGCTTGCAGGCGAAATCGAGCCGCGCCGACAAGGCGTCGGTGGGCAGGATATAGAAATCGACTTTGCTCATGGTGGTCTCTGCCGGCCGGTGGCGCGCAAGGCGCCACCGGCCTCACGGCATCAGGCGCCAGCGCGGTCCAGCAGGTACTGGGTCAGCAGCGGGACCGGGCGGCCAGTGGCGCCCTTGTCCTTGCCGCCGCTGATCCAGGCCGTGCCGGCGATGTCCATGTGCGCCCAGTTGTAGGCCTTGGCGAAGCGCGACAGGAAGCAGCCTGCGGTGATGGTGCCGGCCTTCGGCCCACCGATGTTGCCCATGTCGGCGAACGGGCTGTCCAGTTGTTCCTGGTACTCGTCGAACAGCGGCAGCTGCCAGGCACGGTCGTCGGCGCGCTTGCCGGCATCCAGCAGTTGGCCGACCAGGTCGTCGTTGTTGCCCATCAGGCCCGAGGTGTGGCTACCCAGGGCAACGATGCAGGCGCCGGTCAGGGTGGCGATGTCGATCACCGCCTGGGGCTTGAAGCGTTCGGCGTAGGTCAGGGCGTCGCACAGCACCAGGCGGCCTTCGGCGTCGGTGTTGAGAATTTCGACGGTCTGGCCGCTCATGGTGGTGACGATGTCGCCCGGGCGGGTAGCGCCGCCGCTCGGCATGTTTTCAGCGCAGGCCAGCAGGCACACCAGGTTGATCGGCAGCTGCAGTTCGAGCACCGCACGCAGGGTGCCGAACACGCTGGCGGCGCCACACATGTCGTACTTCATCTCGTCCATGCCGGCGCCTGGCTTGAGGCTAATGCCACCGGTGTCGAAGGTGATGCCCTTGCCCACCAGCACGAACGGCTTGTCTGCTTTCTTGCCGCCTTGGTAATTGAGGACGATCAGGCGTGGCGGCTGGTCGCTGCCCTGGCCCACGGCGTAGAACGCGCCCATGCCCAGGTCCTTGATCTTCTTCTCGTCGAGCACTTCGACCTTGAGCCCTTTGTGCGCCTTGCCCAGCTCCTTGGCCTGTTCGGCGAGGAAGCTTGGGTGGCACAGGTTGGGCGGCAGGTTGCCCAGGTCGCGGGTGAAGGCCATGCCGGTGGCAATCGCCGTGGCGTGCTTGACGGCACGCTCGACCTCGGCCAGGCCGGCCTTGTCGGCCAGCAGGGTGACCTTTTTCAGGGCGCGCGGCTCGGCTTTCTGGCTTTTGAAACGGTCGAACACGTATTCGCCGTCTTGCAGGGTCTCGGCCAGCAGGCGGTACTTGCCGTAGTGGGCGTCGCGGTTGCTGACGGCGATATCATCCAGGGCGAGCACGGCGTCAGTGCCGTTGAGGCCTTTCAAGACGCCGGCGACGCTGGCCACCAGTTTGCGCCAGGCGCGGTCGCCCAGGGCTTCGTCCTTGCCGCTGCCAACCAGCAGCACGCGTTCGGCCTTCAGGCCTGGCAGGCTGTGCAGCAGCAGGGTCTGCCCCGGTTTACCGGCCAGGTCGCCACGTTTGAGCACGGCGCTGATGGCACCTTCGCAGGCGTGGTCGACGGCCTTGGCAACAGCGCCGAGCTTGCGGCCTTCACCTACCGGTACAACCAGCGTGGCGGTTTTTACGGATGCAGCAGCTACGCTTTTTACAACCAGTTCCATGTCAGGGTCCCCGAATGATCGATACAGTTGGCGCTTTGCATTCAAGCGCTCTGGGCGGGCCAGGCCGCGTGGTCGCGTACCCGTGGAAAAGCTGCCAGTTTGAGCCTGCGGCCAGCGTGCTGACAACCCTGTTTTGCGGCTTCATGCGCGGCCAAGTGACAGGGGCGGTCAATCACAGGATAATGCGCGCACTTTACATGGAGGTTCGCCTGTGGCGAACCGACATTGGTCTTGGCTGTACTAAGTCATTGTTTGGCGCCAATGTTTGGCAGTCCGCCCTGACAACCCAGGAGTGTCTGGTTTGATCGTCTTTCGTTATCTGTCCCGCGAGGTCCTGGTGACCTTGAGCGCCGTCAGCGCCGTGCTGCTGGTGATCATCATGAGTGGGCGTTTCATCAAGTACCTGGCCCAGGCGGCGCAGGGCGTGCTCGACCCGAGCGTGCTGTTCCTGATCATGGGCTTCCGTCTGCCGGGTTTCTTGCAACTGATCCTGCCTTTGGGGCTGTTCCTCGGCATTTTGCTGGCCTACGGCCGTTTGTACCTGGAAAGCGAAATGACCGTGCTGTCGGCCACGGGCATGAGCCAGCAGCGCCTGCTGGGCCTGACCATGGCGCCCGCCGCCCTGGTGGCCTTGCTGGTTGCCTGGCTGAGCCTGAGCCTGGCGCCCCTGGGCGTGGCCCAGGTGCAGCAGATCATCAGCCAGCAGGACGCTCTGACCGAGTTCGACACCCTGGTGCCTGGGCGTTTCCAGACCCTGCGTGATGGCTCGCGGGTGACCTACACCGAGCAGCTGTCGGACGACCGCATCAACCTTGGTGGCGTGTTCATCTCCGAAAAACGCTTCAACCAGGACAAGACCAAGGACCGCGCCCCGTCTGTACTGGTCGCCGAAAAAGGCCACCAGGAAGTGCAGGCCGATGGCAACCGCTACCTGGTGCTGGAAAACGGCTACCGCTACGACGGCAACCCTGGCCAGGCCGATTACCGTGCCATCAAGTACGACACCTATGGCGTACTGCTGCCCAAGCCTGAAGTCAGCGAGGAAGTGACCGAGCGCGAAGCTATTCCAACTTCGCAATTGTTCGGCCAGGAGGGCTTGCGCGAACGCGCCGAGCTGCAATGGCGGTTGTCGTTGCCGATCCTGGTCTTCGTCGTGACCCTGTTGGCAGTGCCGCTGTCGCGGGTCAACCCACGCCAGGGCCGCTTCCTCAAGTTGCTGCCGGCGATTCTTCTGTACATGGCCTACCTGACAATGCTGATTTCCGTACGCGGCGCCCTCGAGAAGGGCAAATTGCCGATCGCCCTGGGCATGTGGTGGGTGCACGGCCTGTTCCTGCTGATCGGGCTTGGGCTGATGTACTGGGAACCGCTGAGCCTCAAACGCGCTGCCCGTCGTGCGGAGGTGGCCCGTGGTTAAACTGGATCGCTACATCGGCATGAGCGTGCTCATGGCCATTTTGGCCGTGCTGGGGATCATCCTCGGCCTGGCCTCGCTGTTCGCCTTCATCGATGAGATGAGCGACCTGAGCGACACCTACACGGTGATGGATGCCGGCTGGTTCACGCTGCTGACCGCACCGCGCCGTTTGTATGACATGTTGCCTATGGCGGCATTGATTGGCTGCCTGATCGGCCTGGGCAGCCTGGCCAGCAGCAGCGAACTGACCATCATGCGCGCTGCCGGTGTTTCCATCGGCCGCATCGTCTGGGCGGTCATGAAGCCGATGCTGGTGCTGATGCTGGTGGGCGTGTTGATTGGCGAGTACGTGGCGCCGGTCACCGAAAACAAGGCCCAGGCCGACCGTTCCCTGGCCCAGGGTGGCGGTGAGGCGCAGAGCTCCAAGCGGGGTATGTGGCACCGTCAGGGCGAAGAGTTCGTGCACATCAACGCCGTGCAGCCCAATGGTTTGCTGCTGGGTGTGACCCGCTACCGTTTCGACAGTGAGCGCAAGATCGTCACCTCCAGCTTCGCCCGCCGGGCGCAGTACAACGACGACCACTGGCAGCTCAGCGATGTCAGCACCACGTATTTCCGTGGTGACCACACCGAAGTGGTGAAGACACCGGAAGAGCGCTGGGACGTTTCGGTTACGCCGCAACTGCTCAATACCGTGATCCTGGCGCCGGAATCGCTGTCCATCACCGGCTTGTGGGATTACATCCACTACCTGTCCGACCAAGGCTTGAACAATGCCCGCTACTGGCTGGCGTTCTGGACCAAGGTGTTGCAGCCGGCCGTGACCGCGGCACTGGTGCTGATGGCGATATCCTTCATCTTTGGCCCCCTGCGCTCGGTGACCCTCGGCCAGCGGGTATTCACCGGTGTGCTGGTGGGCTTCGTGTTCCGCATCGCCCAGGACCTGCTAGGCCCTTCGAGCCAGGTGTTCGGCTTCCCGCCGTTGCTGGCGGTCGTGATACCGGCCGGGATCTGCGCGCTGGCAGGGTTGTGGTTACTCCGCCGAGCGGGTTGAGGGTTTGATCGATGTGCAAAAGCCGACCTAAGGGTCGGCTTTTTTGAGGGTTCAATTCTGGCTTTAGGCGTGTGCTTGACCTTGGCCTGTAGGAGCAGCCTTGTGCTGCGAAGAGGCCGGTGACAGCGCAATCAAGCTTGGCTGCTGTCACGGGCCTCTTCGCAGCACAAGGCTGCTCTTACAGAGGCGGTGGCGGCATTGAAGAGTGTGCGTAACTGAGCGTCATTTCTTCTGCTTCGGCACCCGCACCAGCTGTGTCTCCGAATAGATGTCATGCCACCCGCGTTTGCGCTTGTCGATCAACGCCCAGAAAAACCCCAGCCCCAGGCACAGCCACGACGCGATCGAGACCACGAAGCGCAACAGTGCCTGCCACAGGCTGATGGCACTGCCATCGGCATTCTGCACCCGCACGCCCCACACCTGCATGCCCAGGGTCTGCCCGCCGTGGGTCCAGAACTTGGCAAAGAAACCAAACAGTGCGAACACCAGGATCGTCGACAACAACGGGTCGCCATCCAGCGCCCCGGCATCGGTCAGCTCACGCATGCGGGCCTCGCCGATAATTGCCATCTGGATCATCTTGTAAGCGCCCGCCGTCACGATCAGCAGGGCAGTGCACAGCAAAAAGTCATAGAACATCGCCGCCAGCCGGCGGCCTAGCCCAGCGGGCGGGAAGTCACCCTGAGGCAAGAGGGGAGGCTTGGACATTACGCTGCAGCTCCAGATGGCAAAGGCCCATTTTAGGGAACTGCGGGCAAAAAAAAGCCCCTGCGCGTCAACGCAGGGGCTCTTTTTTAGGGATTATCAGGCTTCTGGCTGGACTTCGTCAGCCTGCATGCCTTTTTGGCCTTGAACGGCTACGAAGGTAACCTTCTGGCCTTCTTTCAGGCTTTTGAAGCCGTTGCCTTGAATGGCACGGAAGTGTACGAACAGATCCGGACCGCTCTCTGGAGTGATGAAACCGTAACCTTTCTCGTCATTGAACCACTTGACGGTACCGTTCTGACGCGTTGCCATTTTCTTATTTCCTATAAATCTATTAATTGATAACAGTTACTTTCACATCGTTATTGAATGAAAGCTTACTGGGCTGGGTTGCTGGAAAGTAAGAGACGTCGAACGGGTTGTAGCAGATTGCGGCTACTGGCCCAGGTCACGAACTGTTGCGACCCATGCAAACACAGTGCAGTGACTCTACGCCAACTCCTGCGCGAAAAACAAGCCCTTGCTCGTCAGGAAAACAGGGCTTTTGCCGATAGCCGAACAATTTGTCGCAAACGGCATGGCGCCTGGGCTGGCGCCATGTTCGTTCGTTATTGAACAGGTTCGAAATCGAATAGGGCGAGCCTGTTCACCGACCTCATGTTCTGCATTCAGCCACGGTAGTAACGTTGCGGTACGAAAGGCATTTTGCTGACTTTCAAGGCAACCTTCTTGCCCCGTACCAATGCAAACAGTGGGGTGTCTAGCGCGCCATGTTCGATATCGACATAACCCATTGCAACCGGTGCGCCAAGTGTTGGGCCAAAGCCACCACTGCAGACTTTGCCCACTGGGTTATCGGATGCATCGACAATCTCTGCGCTTTCTCGTACCGGTGTACGTTCTTGCGGCAGCAAGCCGACACGCTTTTGTTTTACGCCGTGCTGCTGCTGGCCAAAGATGATGTCAGCACCGGGGAAGCCGCCAGCGCGTTCACCGTCGGCGCGGCGCACTTTCGAGATGGCCCACAGCAGGCTGGCCTGAATCGGCGTGGTCTGGGTGTTCATGTCGTGGCCATACAGGCACAGGCCGGCCTCCAGGCGCAGCGAGTCGCGCGCACCCAGGCCGATCGGTTGCACTTCGGGCTCGGCCAGCAGGCGGCGGGCCAGGGCGTCGGCGGCGTTGGCCGGCACCGAAATTTCGTAACCGTCTTCACCGGTGTAACCCGAGCGGCTGACGTAGCAGTCTTCGCCGAGCAGGGTGACCGGGCGGAACTGCATGAAGGTCATGCCAGCCACTTCCGGGGCCAGGCGTTGCAGCACCTTGACCGCCGCCGGGCCTTGCAGGGCGAGCAGCGCGCGGGCCTCGAACAGTGGCTGAATCTCGCAGCGGCTGCCGATGTGTTTTTGCAGGTGGGCCAGGTCCTGGTCTTTGCAGGCGGCGTTCACCACCAAGAACAGCACGTCATCGCCTAGGTTGGCGACCATCAGGTCGTCGAGAATGCCGCCTTGCTCGTTGGTGAACATGGCATAGCGCTGCATGCCCACTGGCAGGTCGATGATGTCCACGGGCACCAGGCTTTCCAGCGCCTTGGCAGCGTCGCTGCCGCGCAGGGTGATCTGGCCCATGTGCGAGACGTCGAACAGGCCTGCCTGCTCGCGGGTGTGCAGGTGCTCCTTGAGCACGCCCAGCGGGTACTGCACCGGCATGTCATAGCCGGCAAACGGCACCATGCGCGCGCCCAGTTCGAGGTGCAGGGCGTGCAGCGGGGTCTTGAGCAGTGTTTCGGACATCAGTGACTCCTTGGTGTTGTTATCGGGTCAACACTCGATGATGTTGACGGCCAGACCGCCGCGGGCGGTCTCCTTGTATTTGCTTTTCATGTCGGCGCCGGTCTGGCGCATGGTGCGGATGACCTTGTCGAGCGAGACGAAGTGCTGCCCGTCACCGCGCAAGGCCATGCGCACGGCGTTGATCGCCTTCACCGAGCCCATGGCGTTGCGCTCGATGCAGGGCACCTGAACCAGCCCACCAATCGGGTCGCAGGTCAGGCCCAGGTTGTGTTCCATGCCGATCTCGGCGGCGTTCTCGACCTGTTGCACGCTACCGCCCATGACTTCGCACAGGGCTCCGGCGGCCATCGAGCAGGCCACGCCCACTTCGCCCTGGCAGCCAACCTCGGCGCCGGAGATGGAGGCATTTTCTTTGTAGAGAATGCCGATGGCCGCCGCCGTGAGCAGAAAGCGCACCACGCCGTCTTCGCTGGCACCCGGTACAAAGCGCATGTAGTAGTGCAAGACCGCTGGGACGATGCCCGCGGCGCCATTGGTGGGTGCGGTGACCACGCGGCCGCCGTAGGCGTTCTCTTCGTTTACCGCCAGCGCGTAGAGGTTGACCCAGTCGAGCACCGACAGCGCATCGCGCAGGCTGGCTTCCGGGTGTTGGCTGAGCTGTCGGTACAACGCCGGTGCCCGGCGCTTGACCTTGAGCCCACCCGGCAAAATGCCTTCATGGCGGTAACCGGCCTCGACGCAATTCTGCATCACTTGCCAGATACGCAGCAGGCCGGCACGGGTCTCGGCCTCCGGGCGCCAGGCCGCCTCGTTGGCCAGCATCACCTGGCTGATCGACAGGTGTTGCGCGGTGCAGTGCCCGAGCAGCGCCTTGGCGGACTTGAATGGGTAGGGGAGCGGCGTGCTGTCCTCGACGATACGGTCGTGGCCAGCAGCGTCCTCGTCGACCACGAAACCGCCGCCTACCGAGTAGTACTCGCGGCTGCGGATCTGCAGGCCGGCGTGGTCGAAGGCGCGGAAGATCATGCCGTTGGGGTGGTAGGCCAGTGGCTTGCGGATCATTGCCAGGTGCTGCTTTTCGATGAACGCGATGTCGTGTTCGCCGAGCAGGCGCAGGTGGCCGCTGTCGCGGATGGCCTGCAGGCGGGCGGGGATGGCTTCGGTATCGACGGTATCGGGGTGCTCGCCTTCCAGGCCGAGTAACACCGCCTTGTCGCTGCCGTGGCCTTTACCCGTGGCGCCGAGCGAGCCATACAGCTCGGCCTTGACGCTGACTGTGCTGGCCAGCAGGCCGTCGCGGCGCAGGCCTTCGGCAAAACGTGCGGCGGCGCGCATCGGGCCGACCGTGTGGGAGCTGGAGGGGCCGATGCCGATCTTGAACAGGTCGAAGACGCTCAGTGACATGCTGCTTCCTCCAGGTAAGGCTTGAAGGCGACACTGGACCCTGTGGGAGCGGGTTTACCCGCGAATGCGTCAGTGAGTCCACAATTGCATTCGCGGGTGAACCCGCTCCCACAAGTCAGGCGGTGGGCCGATGAGCTATCAGGCGTCCTGGTAGCTCTCGATCGACGGGCAGGCGCAGACCAGGTTACGGTCGCCGAACACGTTGTCGACCCGGCCGACAGGTGGCCAGTACTTGCTTTCCACCAGGCTCGGCAGCGGGTACACCGCCTGTTCACGGCTGTAGCCGTGGGCCCATTCGCCAACCAGCTCCGCTGCGGTGTGCGGGGCGTTTTTCAGTGGGTTGTCGTCCTTGTCCAGGCTGCCGTTCTCGACGGCGCGAATTTCTTCGCGGATCTGGATCATTGCGTCGCAGAAGCGGTCCAGCTCTTCCTTGGACTCGCTTTCAGTCGGCTCGATCATCAGCGTGCCGGCCACCGGGAAAGACATGGTCGGGGCGTGGAAACCGAAGTCGATCAGGCGCTTGGCCACGTCGTCGACGCTGATACCGCTGGTGTCCTTCAGCGGGCGCAGGTCGAGGATGCACTCGTGGGCAACCAGGCCATTACCACCGGTGTACAGAACAGGATAGTGCTCTTCCAGGCGGCGGGCGATGTAATTGGCGTTGAGGATGGCCATTTGCGACGCGCGCTTGAGGCCGGCACCGCCCATCATGCGGATGTACATCCAGGTGATCGGCAGGATGCTGGCGCTGCCGAACGGTGCGGCGCACACCGCGCCCTGCGGGTTCTCCAGCTGCGCGTGGCCGGGCAGGAACGGCGCCAGGTGCGACTTGACGCCGATCGGGCCGACGCCCGGGCCGCCACCACCGTGCGGAATGCAGAAGGTCTTGTGCAGGTTCAGGTGCGAAACGTCGCCGCCGAACTTGCCAGGGGCACACAGGCCGACCATGGCGTTCATGTTGGCGCCGTCGATGTAAACCTGGCCGCCGTTGTCGTGGATGATCGCGCAGATTTCGCCGATCGCTTCTTCGAACACGCCGTGGGTCGACGGGTAGGTGATCATGATGGCGGCCAGGCGCTCGCGGTGTTCGATAGCCTTGGCGCGCAGGTCCTCGACATCGACGTTGCCACGGGCGTCACAGGCGGTGACCACCACACGCATGCCCGCCATGTTCGCGGTCGCAGGGTTGGTGCCATGGGCCGAAGACGGGATCAGGCAGATGTCGCGGTGGCCTTCGCCGCGGCTGCGGTGGTAGGCACGGATGGCCAGCAGGCCGGCGTACTCGCCCTGAGAACCGGCGTTGGGTTGCAGCGACACCGCGTCGTAACCGGTGGCGGCGCACAGCATGGCTTCCAGCTCGGTGGTCATCTGCAGGTAACCCTGGCTTTGTTCAGCCGGGGCGAACGGGTGCAGGTTGCCGAATTCGGCCCAGGTGACCGGGATCATTTCACTGGCAGCGTTGAGCTTCATGGTGCACGAACCCAGCGGGATCATGCTGCGGTCCAGCGCCAGGTCCTTGTCGGCCAGGCGACGCAGGTAACGCATCAGCTCGGTTTCGCTGTGGTAGCGGTTGAACACCGGGTGTTCGAGGATCGCCGACTGGCGCAGCAGGTTGGCCGGCAGCAGCGAGCCCGTGCTGGCCGCGAGGGCGGCGAAGTCCGGTTGCGGTTGGTCGCCGGCCAGCAGTTGCCAGAGCGCTTCGACATCCGCCTGGGCGGTGGTCTCGTCGAGCGACAGGCCGACGTGGCCAGCGTCGACCTGGCGCAGGTTGATGCGCTGGTCACGGGCTTTGGCATGCAGGCTGGCGGTGGCTTCGCCGGTGGCCAGGGTCAGGGTATCGAAGGCGCTGTCGCCGACGACCTGGACGCCCATGGCCTTGAGGCCGGCGGCGAGGATGGCGGTCAGTGCATGGGTGCGTTGGGCGATGCGCTTGAGGCCGGTCGGGCCGTGGTACACGGCGAACATGCTGGCGATGTTGGCCAGCAACACCTGGGCGGTGCAGATGTTGCTGGTGGCCTTCTCACGGCGGATGTGCTGTTCGCGGGTTTGCATGGCCAGGCGCAGGGCGGTCTTGCCGAAGCGGTCGATCGACACGCCGACCAGGCGGCCCGGCATGTCGCGCTTGAAGGCATCGCGGGTGGCGAAGTAAGCCGCGTGCGGGCCGCCAAAGCCCAGTGGCACGCCAAAGCGCTGGGCGCTGCCGATGGCCACGTCAGCGTCGAACTCGCCTGGCGGGGTCAGCAGGGTCAGGGCCAGCAAGTCGGCAGCCACGGCCACCAGGGCGTTGGCCGCGTGGAAGCGCTGAACCAGGTCGCGGTAGTCGAACACGTCACCGTTGCTGGCCGGGTACTGCAGCAATGCGCCGAAGAAGGCGCTGACATCGGTCAGTTCGCGTTCGTCGCCCACCACCACGTCGATGCCCAGCGGCTCGGCACGGGTGCGCAGCACGTCGAGGGTTTGCGGGTGGCAGTGGCTGGAAGCGAAGAAGGCATGGCTGGCCTTGTTCTTCGACAGGCGCTTGCAGAAGGTCATGGCTTCGGCGGCAGCGGTGGCTTCGTCGAGCAACGAGGCGTTGGCGATCGGCAGGCCGGTCAGGTCGCTGATCAGGGTCTGGAAGTTCAACAGCGCTTCCAGGCGCCCCTGGGAAATTTCCGGCTGGTAAGGGGTGTAGGCGGTGTACCAGGCCGGGTTTTCCAGCAGGTTGCGCAGGATCGGTGCCGGGGTGTGGGTGTTGTAGTAACCCTGGCCGATGTAGCTTTTGAACAGCTGGTTGTTGCCGGCGATGGCTTTCAGCGAGGCGAGTGCGTCGGCTTCGCTCTGGCCGTCTTCAGCACCGAGCACGCTGGTGCCCTTGATGCTGTCGGGGATGACCGCGGCGGTCATGGCGTCCAGGGAATCGAACCCCAGGGTGGCGAGCATGGCCTGTTCGTCAGCGGCGCGTGGGCCGATGTGGCGGGCGATGAATTCGTTGGCGGTGCCGAGGTTGATGGTCATGGTGCGGTTCCTCAGGCGTCGTCGTTGGCTTTGATCAGGCGGTCGTAGGCGTCCTGGTCGAGCAGGGCGGTCACTTCGCTCATGTCGGCCGGGTTGAAGCGGAAGAACCAGCCTTCACCCATCGGGTCTTCGTTGACCAGTTCCGGGCTGCTTTCGAGCTGGCCGTTGACCTCGACCACTTCGCCGGTCAGCGGCATGTACACGCCGCTGGCGGCCTTGACCGATTCGACGGTGGACGCTTCGCTGCCTTTCTCATACTGCTGCAACTCTGGCAGTTGCACGAAGACCACATCGCCGAGGGCGTTCTGGGCGTAGGCGGTGATGCCCACGGTGACGCTGCCGTCAGCTTCGACGCGCAGCCATTCGTGATCTTCAGTAAAACGCAACTCGCTCATGGGAAATCCTCGAAAGCAGGGCGGTAGGCGTGGTCAGCCACGCACTTGTTGGATTTCCTGTAGCAAAAATGTGGCCAATAAAATAAAACGCTTATAAATCAATGGTTTGATCGATTGTCGAAGTGCTCGTGAAAACGAGGCCGGAATGAAATCGATACAGAAGGTCCACGGCCCAAATCGCCAGTCGTGGCAAACCCTTATAGATACAGATCGGTGTGGGTGTGTATTGATTCCATTACGATGTATTGAAATCAATACACACACGTCATCTAAGCCTAGCGGTCGGCACCTGGCTCAGGCTGGCGACGCTTGGCGCTGTTGCAGGCGCACCGTCAGCATCCCCGACAGCGAGATCAGCCAGAGCACCAGGAACACGCCCGCGATCGCCAGGTTGGACGCCAACGGCAGCGCACTGACGATGCCCGACGCCAGCGACCCGAACACCAGCATCAGGCAGCCTTGCAGGCTTGCCGCTACGCCTGCGCGGTCGGGGAACAGGGACATGGAGCGGGCCATGGCGTTGGAAAAGATAAAGCCCTGGCCAAACGCGACAAGCATGATGCCACCCAGGATGCTGACCAGGTTCAGCCCGGCGGGCATGGCGGCGATACTCAACACGCCGAGCAGGAACAGCAGCATGCCCGTCCACATCAACGTGGCCGCCTGGACCCTGCGGATCAACGCGCGATTGACCAGCGTCCCGACCAGATAGCAACTGCCCACCGCCAGTGCCGTGGTGCCGAAGTACTGTGCGTCATGGCCCAGCCGTTCCTGGACGATATGCGGGCCAATCACGTTCCACAGCAGAAACGCCGAGAAACTTGCCCCCAGCACGATGACCGAAGAGCGAAAGCGCCCGTCAGCCAGGATGCATCGGTAGCCCACCAACGTTTGCATGGCACTGCGACGGGCAGTGGCGGGCAGCGATTCCTTGAGCCCAGCCAGGACGAACGCCATCACGATCACGGCGTAGACCGCATACAGGACGAAATTGTAGCGCCACCCCAGGTAGACCTCGATCATGCCGCCCACATAGGGTGCGATGACGGGCCCGAGGCCGAACGCCAGGCTCAGGTAGATGATCGCCACATAGAAGCGCGGACCCTTGACGATATCGACCAGCAAGGCACGGGCAACCACTTGGCAGGCACCGATCGCAAAACCTTGCAGTGCGCGGGCCACCAACAGCATTTCGATGGAGGTCGAGAAGGTGGCCAGCAGGCTACCGCTGAGGAACAGCGCCAGGCCCAGGATTACCGCCGGCCTGCGCCCGCGCGCATCGGTCATGATGCCGAAAAATAGCTGGCCGATGGCATAGAACAGCAAGGTGATGGTGATGGTGTTTTGCATGAGCGACGGGCTGGCGCCTAGCTCGTGCCCGATTGACGGCATGCTGGGCGCATACAGGTCGATGGCGATACCCCCGACGCTATTGATCAGGGGCGCAAGGAACACGATGAAATTCTCGTAACGCTTGTTTGCGTTCATGGTTACCTCCAGTGCTCCGGGCACGGCCATGCCCGGAGCCAGATGTGGTCAGGCGGATGCCTGGCAGGTGAAATGCGGCTGGCTCAGCGCCAGGGCGGGGGCATTGCCCCAGGTACTCGGTGCAGACAGGCGCGAAGCCACCACCCGTGGTCCGTGTTCGTAGTAGTTGCCCCAGTTGACGCCAGGGTCCTTGAGCCTGTTGCGGTCGGCACCGCCCAGGTCCTCAAGGGTGTCTACCAGGGGGATCAGCAGCTGGCGCACCTGCTCGGTCGCGGTCAGCACCACCAAGCCGAAATTTCGCAGGGCCAGTGTCTTGATCACGTTGTTGAGCAAGTACTTCCCGGCCCCACTGCCGCTATGGAACGAGGCGAATGCGCCCACTTCGGCAATGCGTGCCCGATCGATGTGGTAGCGCTCATCCAGGCTTTGATCCAGGTAGTACTCGCTGAACAGCTTGCCGGAATCGCCGTAGCTGATCCCCGCACAGGCATAACCTGGAGCCCCACCGTTGGCGCCGGTCAGGCAGACGAACAGATCGGGCTGGGGCTCTGGCGTCGCGCCATAGTGCTTGAGGTAGTGGGCACGTACCGCTTCCTGCAGGCATCGGTAGCCAGGTCGGCCTTTGTAGAAATTACGCACGATGTACATGGTGGCTTCCTCAGGCGTACATCTGGTCGATGAACCGCGCTTCGATCTCGGCCCTGCGTGGCCGCCCCGTGACGGTGTAGAACTGATCACGGAAGGTGGCGATGTCAGCGATGACGCGAATCTGCCTGACCCTGGCAAAGTCGGCGAGCCGGTGCTCCAGGCGCGCCATTTCCTGGCGGACCGAGTCAGCGCAGGCGCTGCTCAAGACGATGGCGCAGGGCTCGTCCTTGCCTTCGCCCATGACGATCATGTCGTCTACCAGGGCGCTCTCTTTGTAGACGTTCTCGACCCACTCAGGCGAGATGTTGCGTGCGGTAGACAGGATGATCACGTGCTTCTTGCGGCCGGTGATATACAGATAACCGTCGCGAAATTCGGCGATATCGCCGGTATGCAGATACCCATCGGACAGGTCGCAGGCAGTATCGTCGGCGTTGTAGTAACCGGCGCAGAGGGTCGGCGTGCGGACCAGCAATTCACCGTCGACCAGCTTGGGTTCGATACCATCGAGCAGTGTGCCTGCCGAGCCGATACGCCGTTGCGCCGGTGAGTTGAGCGAAATGATCGAAGAGTTCTCGCTCAGGCCATAGGCTTCGAACACCTGCACGCCGTGCGCTTCCAAGGCTTCCAAAACCGTTACCGGAATCTTCGCGCCGCCGGTGATGATGTGCGGGCGTTGTGGCCCGAACAGTTCCTCGACCGAGCAGTGCTCGAGCAGCAGGTTGGCCTCTTCCAGCAGCTTGGGCGGCAGGTACAGGAAGTTCGGCTGGTTGGGTGCTATCAGCTGCAGGTACTGCCGTGCGTTGCCGCTGGCTGCGCCGTATTCGGTCATGCCTTCGGGCATGAGGGTCAAGGTGCCGCCGGACAGAATCGGGATGAATACCCCCAGCACCTGCTCGATCAGCAAACTCATGGGGACGATCGAGAAGTAGTGCAGCGGCTGTTGTGGCAGGCGCTTCATCACGTTATCGACCAGCAACCCGACGGCCTCGTCGCGGATCATCACCCCTTTGGGTTTGGAGGTGGTGCCGGACGTGTGGATGATCGAAACAATGCCGTCCGGGATGAGCTCGTCTTCCTGGCGCCACTCATCACCAATGGTCTCGTGCATGAGTTGCGCGGGGATGAAGCACGCCTTGTCCGGCAAAATAGCGTGCAGGCGGCCGGCGGTTTGCTCATCGCTGACGAACACTGCCGCCGCCTTGCCCAGCAGGCTGCCGATCTGGTCGTCGGAGAACTCGATGGGCACCGGTAGCAACACACCGCCTACTTTCTGGATCGCCAACAAGGTGTACACCCACTCGTAGCAAGAGCGCATGGCGATGCCGAACACTTTGCGTTCGCAGCGGCCAACCCGCCCCTCGAGGGCACTGGCCAGTCGCATCACGTCACGGCGCAATTCGTGCAACGTGTAGGCGCGACCGTTCATTTCCTTGATCACTACGCGGTCGGGGGTGGCGGCCAGGTAGTCCTGCATTTTTTGGCTGATCATTGGCCGATACCTCCAATGCGGTAGCTTTGCGCGCCGAATATGCGCCGTGAGGGGTCATCCAGGCGTCGGCGACCGTGCATCACCCGGGTGTTGTCGATTACCACCAGGTCGCCCTTCTGCCAGAAGTGGCTATAGGTATTGCGGGCGGTGACTTCTTTGATTTCGTCCCAGATATCCAGGGCGATATCTTCACCATCGGCCCACGTGATAAGCGGCGGTTCATAATTGACGCTGGGGCCGAGCATTGAATTGCAAAACGCTTTCTTGCCGCTGAAGCAACTGGTTTCAACCGCGGAGATAACCAGTTCGGACGCAATCAGGTTCTGATCAATGCGACGGTAAGTTTGGCCACTGACACGTTGATTGACCTGGTGCAAATGCTCGTCGGTAATGTCATCGATGGGCAGTTGCAGTTCAATGCTCAGAAAACGTTTTACATTGTTCCAAGGGATGCGCCGGCTGTAACGAATCTCACGGTTCTCAAAACACTTTCGGGTTTTCGAAGACAAGTCGAACAGTACGCGTTGGCCGTCGCACAAGGTCGTCTCAGAGCCCACGGCTGCTGGCTCCAGGCAGTAGAACCACTGCAGGTCGGGGTTGAATGGCAAGTTACCGTTCTCACGGTGCAGCCCCATTTCATTCACACCGGCCTCGATTTCTGCCGTGTTGGACGTGGCGGCTTTGCGGGCCGGGTCGAATGTCACGCGGGCGGAATGCGCACTGACGAAGTCGTTGAAGTCCGGCAGCGTATCGGCAAAGTCGCGGTAGATAATTGCGCCACTGTGGGCGAGGTCTTCATACAGTGTTGCACTGTTGATTGAATCGCCTACCCGCAGGTCGCGGTCGACGGCATAGATACATTCGAAACCGTAGCACGGCGTCGGTTGTCGATAGAACGGAAACACCGTGGGTTGTACGTGCGCCAGCATGACTTATTCCTCCGTGAACTGTGGGTCAGGTAGAACACCGCTACCCGATGACCTCACAGTAAGTGAAAAGAACAAGCTGCTGGTTTTAAGAAATTTAAATGCGATGGGAAAATTTAATAAAGCGGGTCATCGTTCCGTCAACAGCGTTTGCGCCACCGCTTCGACCAGTGCGCGCAGGCTGGAAATATCCTTGCTGTCGCTGCGGTCGCGCGACCAGATCATGTCGAGGGTGAAACTGGGGAACCCCAGTGGCGGTTTGCACACCTTAAGCCCAGGCGCGATGCGCAGGTGCGGCAACAGGCGTGCGGGCAGTGCCACCGTGGCGGGCACGGCAGCCACGATATTCACGCAGGCCTGATAGCCGTTGGCGCGCACCAGCACGTTGCGTGATCGGCCAACCTTGTCCAGCCAGCTGTCGACCATGTTCTTTTCCGATATCCACGGTGTGGGGAACACATGGGGCGACGCACAGAACTCGTCCAGGCTCATGGCCTCTTCACTGGCGAGCATGCCTTGGCTGGTTACGCACACGAAATCATCGCTGAGCACGGGTTGCCACTGCAGCTCGGGGTGCATCTGGTGATAGCCGGGGCCAAAGCCGATGGCAATGTCGATGTCGCCTGAAATCAGCCGGTCCACCGGCAGGTCACGGCTCAAGCGTTCGAGGTGCAGCGAGGTATTGCCGTGGGTACGTGACAGTACCGCCAGCGCCTGCGGCAAGAAGGACAGTTCGAAATACTCGGGCGCGCAGATGCGCCAGATCTTGCGCTGTGCTTGTGGCGAGGCGCTGCTGTCGTCCTCGGCACAGCGGTTGACGGACTCGACCACCACGCGCAGGTACGGGGCAATCTTTTCCGCTTTGGTGGTGGGTTTCAGCACCCCTTGCGACGACGAGAACAAGGTGTCGTCGAAGCACCCGCGCAGGCGCTTCAGGCAATAACTGACGGTGGGCTGGCTGACATTCATCAATTCGGCAGTCCGCTTGGCGCTGCGCAGTTCGAGCAGGTTGATGAACACCACGATGTCCTGCAGATCCAATTGCTTCAGGTAATTGCTGTGAAGCATGAAAATTCCTCCTGAATTTTCCAGTTCATTGCCTGGGCGCACCCTCACCTGGCAGATGAGCGAGCATTTGCTTCAACAGCTGAGCGAAGTGTGCTCGCTGCTCGGCGCTCAGGGGGGCCAGTACCAGCTCCTGGATCTCAGTATGGGTAAGGACGGCCTTATCAATCAATGCCTTGCCCTGTGCTGTGAGGGCCACCTGGGAGCTGCGCTTGTCGTTATTGTCGGCAATGCGCTCGACCATGCCGGCGCTTTCCAGTCTCGCCAAGCGGTTGGTCATCGCGCCGGACGTTATCAGCAGCGAGCGATACAGCTCGGTTGGCGTCAGGCGGTAGGGCGCCCCCGCACGGCGCAAGGTTGCCAGGACGTCGAATTCGCCCTCCTTGAAACCATACTGCGCCAGGGCTTCTGCACGCATGCGCTCCAGGTGCTTGCTGATACGCGCCATTCGGCCAAAGATCTCCATGGAGGAAACATCCACGGAAGGCATCGCCTGCGCCCACTGCGCGACGACGAAATCGACATGATCGTTCATTGCTGCACTCATCGTTCAACCTGGAAATGTGTAACCAGTGCACCTTCTGAACCCCCGCACCTTTTAACAATCTTAACGTTAAGCTATCTTGGCGCGGTGAAGCTCAAGGATCAGGAGGCAGCATGGCTTTTTTCATACATGGACAGCATCGTCACTATTATCATGACACCGGCTCCGGTAGCCCTGTACTCCTGCTGCACGGGTTGGGCAACAGCGGCAGGGCGTGGATGCCGCAGCTCAGCGCGCTGCTTGGCCTCGGGCACCGTGTCATCGTACCCGACCTGCTAGGGCACGGTGCATCCAGTGATGCACCCGAAGGCATCACCGCCCATACCCAAGCCTTGGAGATGCTGGCGCTGCTGGACCACCTTGGGCTCGACAGCATCCAGCTGATCGGCTTGTCCCTGGGGGGCATGGTGGCCCTTGAGATGGCCTGCCATGCACCTCACGCTGTAGAGAAACTGATCGTTGCCGGCACCTTCGCCAGCATGAGCACAGCGCATCGCCGAGGGCTGCTCAGCGAGTGGGCGGCCGCCTTGGACAAGCAGGATGGTTGCCTCAAGCGCTTCAAATCGAGCTGGCCTGCATTGGTGGGTGCGGACTTCGCCGCCTCGCCCGATGGTCAGCGGCTTTACCAGGCGTGGCACGCCCAGGCGGCGCAGTTACGGGCGCACAACCAGGTCCGCTGGTGCGAGGGCATGAAGCAGTACGACCTGACTGGCGATTTGCAACGCATTCAGGCTGCCACACTGGTGCTCGCCGCAGAGTTTGACCCGATCAGCCCCAGCGCCGAGGCCGAAACCATCTGCAGCAACATCGGTCACGCTCGCCTGGCCACCCTCGCTGGCGAGGGGCACGTATTCAACGTACCGCTGGCACAGGCATTCAACCAGGTAACCGGTGCGTTTCTGCAGGAGCCCCTCCATCATGTCTGATACCCCCAACAAAGCCTGCGTCGGGTTGCTGGCGATATTGATCGGCTTGAACTTGCGGCCGGTCATGGCTGCCATCGGCCCGCTGCTGCAGTTGCTGCAGCACGACCTGGGGCTGAGCAATACCCAAGCCGGCCTGCTGACAACCTTGCCGGTGATGATGATGGGCGTGTTCGCGTTGTCCGGCCCCTGGCTGCTGCGTCTGGTCGGCGAGACCACGGGCGTGGCGACAGGCATCGTGCTGATTGCGCTGAGCTGCGCTGCACGCGCCTACGTCAGCACTGCCGAAGCGCTCATCGCCACGGCGGCACTGGGCGGTATCGGCATTGCGATCATTCAGGCGCTGATGCCAGCGTTCCTCAAAGGCAGCCATCCGCAAAGTGCCGGCATGCTGATGGGGTTGTTTACCACCGGCATCATGGCGGGCGCCGCGTTGGCCGCCGCCACGGCAGCACCTGGCGCGAGCCTGTTCGGCTGGCAACTGTCGTTGGGCTACGCTGCCGTCCCCGCATTGGTCGCCCTGATCGTCTGGCTGTTGCTAGCGCGTGGTACCCCTGGCGGACAGGTGGCGGCGACATTGCCCTACCGCAGCGCGCGGGCCTGGCTGCTGTTGCTGTTCTTCGGCATTGGCACAGGTGCCTACACCTTGGTGCTGGCCTGGTTGCCGCCGTTCTACATCGAGTTGGGGTGGACGGCGGCCGAGGCGGGTTACCTGCTGGGGGCACTGACCGTCACCGAAGTGCTCGCCGGGTTGCTCGTGTCATCCTTGATCCAGCGCTTTCCTGACCGCAGGCACCCCTTGGTGTTGGTCATTCTGTTGTTGATAGCAGGGTTGGCGTGCCTGATGGTCGCGCCGGTAGCGTTGGCGGCCGTGGCGACGGTATGCCTGGGCCTGGGCATTGGGGCGCTTTTCCCTCTCTCGTTGATCGTTGCCATGGACCACGCGGATTCACCGTCCAAGGCCGGTGCGCTGTTGGCGTTCGTGCAAGGTGGTGGGTACCTGATCGCCGCCAGCATGCCACTGCTCGCCGGTATCGTGCGTGACCAGCTCAGCTCATTGCACTGGGCTTGGGCGGTGATGATGATCGGTGCCTTCGTGCTGTTGGGGTTGAGCACCCTGTTGCGTCCGGTCAATAACCTTCGGGCTGTTCAACAGGCCTCATGACTTTCCGGGTATACCGTACTTGCGCAGCCGCTGCGCAATGGCGGTATGCGAAGTCTGCAGCCTGCCGGCCAATTGCCGTGTTGAGGGGTAACTTGCATACAAGCGCTGCAAGAGTTCCCGCTCGAAGTCGCCCACAGCCTGCTCCAGGCTCGCCACTTCGCCGTCCTGGCCGCGGGCCACCGAAGTGCCGGCGATGTCCAGGTCGCCAATGTCCACCAGGTTGCCTTCGCAGATGGCCGCAGCGCGGAAAATCACGTTCTGCAATTGCCGCACGTTGCCTGGCCATGGGTTGGCAAGCAGCGCCGAGTGGGTAGCTGGCGTAAGCCGGCAGGGTGGGCGCTGGATCTGCGTGCAGGCCTGCTGCATGAAGAAGTGCGCCAGCATCAGGATGTCCTGGCCACGGTCGCGCAGCGGTGGCACCTGCAGGTTAAGCACGTTGAGGCGGTAGAACAGGTCTTCACGGAAGGTGCCTTCGGCCACCATGCGCTCCAGGTCGCGGTGGGTGGCGCTGATGATGCGTACATCCACCTTCACCTCACGGTCGCCACCCACGCGACGGAAGCTGCCGTCGCTGAGAAAACGCAGCAGCTTGGCCTGCAGGTAGGGCGACATTTCGCCGATCTCGTCGAGAAACACCGTGCCTTGGTTGGCCAGTTCCATCAGCCCCGGTTTGCCACCGCGTTGCGCACCGGTAAAGGCGCCTGGGGCATAGCCGAACAGCTCGCTCTCGGCCAGGCTCTCGGGCAGCGCGGCGCAGTTCAGGGCAAGAAACGGCGCGGCATGGCGGCTGCTGATGGCATGGCAGGCGCGGGCCACGAGCTCTTTGCCAGTGCCGGTCTCGCCATGTACCAGCAAGGGTGCGTCGAGGGCCGCCACGCGCAGGGCACGGGCTTTGAGGGTACGGATAGCCGGTGACTCACCGAGCAAGGCATCGAAGCCTTCGGCGTGGTCATGGTGCAAGGCCGACAGGCGCTCGCCCATGCGCGTCGGCGGGTACAGGGTCAGCAGGCCGCCGGCGTTGGTGATGGGGGTGGCGTCGAGCAGCAGGCTCTGGCCATTGAGCTGCATCTCGCGCATTGGCAGGTGGAAGTTGTTGTCTTGCAGGGCCTGAAGCAGGCCGTTGTCGCCGAACAGTTCACCCACCGAGCGCCCGGCCGACTCGCGCCCGCACAGGGCAATCAACGCCGGGTTGGCCAGCAGCACCAGGCCTGCGCTGTCCACCGCCAGCACCGGGTCGCTCATGGCCGCGAGCAGGGCGTCGAGCTGCAGGTGGCGGCGTTGGCCCGGGAGGATGTCGACCACATCCACCGACTGCACGCCCTGCACTTCGAACAAGGCGTCGTGCAACTCTTCGAGCACGGCGGGGCTGAGGGTCGGGGCGTCGATGTAGACGTTCGGCGGGACCATCTCCACGGCGTCCAGATTGAGGTTGCGGGCACCGAGCAGGGCGAGGACTTCCTGGGTGATGCCGACGCGGTCGATGAAGCTGACGTGGATGCGCATGGGGGAGGCGGATGGTCATGGCCGGGGAGGCCAGTAGTATGCCTTGGGAGCAGTGTTAAACCCAATCGCCGGCAAGCCGGCTCCCACAAGTACCCCGCTGGACCCAAGGTAGTGGAGTACCTGTGGGAGCCGGCTTGCCGGCGATTGGGTCACTCCAGATGTTCAGGCTTGATCGCGTCGCCCGACTTCACGTCCAGCTTTTCGCGAATGTCCGCGAACATGTAATCGTAGAGTTTGTGCGGTGAACTGAGGTTCTCGAACTTCTTCGGCGGGGCCAGGTAAGACTGAGCCTTGCGGGTCAACAGCATGAGGAAGCTGGGCAGCACCTGGTCCTTGGGCAGGAAGAACTTCTCCTCCACCGTCTTGCCTTCGATGCTGCCATGCATGCGGAACTGAATGCCTCTGCCTTCCTTGGGGTCCGTCGCGGCCTCATATTCGATGTTCAGGTCATAGCTGTGGTCATTGGTGTTCAGCGCGCTGCGCTCGATGTGTACATGACCAGGGTGGTACTGGGCCATGGCAAGCTCCTTTGGAAGGTCGAAAATGGTGGGCGCCAGGCGCCCACCCACTGCATTCAACGGTAGCTGATCCCAGGCTTGGCGGTGGAAACCCGGGTGCCGGCGGTGCCTTTGACGATGTCTTCGATGTTCTCCAGCGAGCTGATCACCGCCACTTTGCCGGTGTTGCGGGCAAAGTCACTGGCCGCCTGCACCTTCGGCCCCATGGAGCCAGCGGCGAAGCCCAGGCGTTCGAGTTCGTCGGGGTGGGCCTGGGCAATGGCTTTTTGCGTAGGTTTGCCCCAGTCAATGTAGGCCGCATCGACGTCGGTGGCGATTATCAGAAGGTCGGCTTCCAATTGCTCGGCCAGCAGTGCCGAGCACAGGTCCTTGTCGATGACCGCTTCGATACCTTTGAGCTTGCGGTTTTCGTCGTACATGGTGGGGATGCCACCGCCACCGGCGCAGATCACGATGCTGCTTTTTTCCAGCAGCCACTTGATCGGGCGGATCTCGAAGATGCGCTTGGGTTTGGGGCTGGCCACCACACGGCGGTACTTGTCGCCGTCGGCCTTGACCACCCAGCCTTTTTCCTTGGCCAGGCGTTCGGCTTCTTCCTTGCTGTAGACCGGGCCGATGAATTTGGTCGGGTCTTTGAAGGCCGGGTCGTTGGCGTCCACTTCGACTTGGGTGAGCAGGGTGGCGAACGGCACCTCGAACGCCAGCAGGTTGCCCAGCTCTTGTTCGATCATGTAGCCGATCATGCCTTCGGTTTCGGCACCGAGCACGTCCAGCGGGTAGGCTTCGTCCGGCTTGTAGGACAGCGCCTGCAGCGACAGCAAGCCCACCTGTGGGCCGTTGCCGTGGGCGATAACCAGTTCGTTGCCGGGGTGAATCTTGGCGATCTGCTCGGTGGCGGTGCGGATATTGGCGCGCTGGTTGTCAGCGGTCATGGGCTCGCCGCGACGCAGCAGGGCGTTGCCGCCCAATGCAACAACGATACGCATGGGGAATGTCCTTTATCGGAAATGTTGACGGTCGACGTCGATCCTGTGGGAGCGGGCTTGCCCGCGAAGGCGTCAGCTCAGGCAACGCGTTGTTGCGGCTGGCCTATTCGCGGGCAAGCCCGCTCCCACAGAGATCAGGTGTGGCTTTTAAAGGTCAGCCAGGGTCGACACCAGGATCGCCTTGATGGTGTGCATGCGGTTTTCCGCCTGCTCGAAGGCAATGCAGGCCGGCGACTCGAACACGTCATCGGTCACTTCGATACCGTTGGCCAGGTCTGGGTACTGTTCGGCGATCTGCTTGCCCACCTTGGTGTCCGAGTTGTGGAAGGCCGGCAGGCAGTGCATGAACTTGGTCCGTGGGTTGCCGGTGGCCTTCATCAGCTCGGCATTCACCTGGTAAGGCTTGAGCTGCTTGATGCGCTCGCCCCAGGCTTCGATCGGCTCGCCCATCGATACCCAGACGTCGGTGTGCACGAAGTCCACGCCCTTGACCGCCGCTTTCGGGTCTTCGGTGAGGGTGATGCGTGCGCCGCTTTCTTCCGCGTATTTCTTGCAGCGTTCGACCAGGTCGTCGTGTGGCCACAGCGCCTTGGGCGCGGCGATGCGTACGTCCATGCCGAGCTTGGCGCCGATCAGCAGCAGCGAGTTGCCCATGTTGTTGCGGGCATCGCCCAGGTAGGCGTAGCTGATGTCGTGCAGCGGCTTGTCGCTGTGCTCACGCATGGTCAGTACGTCGGCGATCATCTGGGTTGGGTGGTATTCATCGGTGAGGCCGTTGAACACGGGCACGCCAGCGAACTTGGCCAGTTCCTCGACGATCTCTTGCTTGAAGCCGCGGTACTCGATGGCATCGTACATGCGCCCGAGCACGCGGGCGGTGTCCTTCATGCTTTCTTTGTGGCCGATTTGCGAGGAGTTGGGGTCGATGTAGGTGACGTTGGCGCCCTGGTCATAGGCGGCGACTTCGAAGGCGCAGCGGGTGCGGGTCGAGGTCTTCTCGAAGATCAGGGCGATGTTGTTGCCCTTCAGGTGCTGCTGCTCGGTACCGGTGTACTTGGCGCGCTTGAGGTCGCGGGACAGGTCCAGCAGGTAGCGCAGCTCGCGCGTGGTGTGATGTTCGAGGCTGAGCAGGTTGCGGTTGTGAATATTGAACGCCATGACAGTTTCTCCTTGAGTTTGGCAAACATCCCGGCCGCCGCTTCGTGGGCGCGGCCGGGCGTATGGTCGTTAGTAGTCGATTGGGTCGCGCACGATTGGGCAGGTCATGCAGTGGCCGCCGCCACGGCCCCGGCCCAGTTCGCCGGCGCTGATGGTGATGACCTCGATACCGGCCTTGCGCAGCAGGGTGTTGGTGTAGGTGTTGCGGTCGTAGCCGATGACCACACCCGGCTCGATGGCCACCACGTTGTTGCCGTCATCCCACTGTTCGCGCTCGGCGGCAAAGCTGTTGCCGCCGGTTTCGACCACGCGCAGCTTGTCTTTCTTACCCAGCAATTGCTCAGATACCACCTCGAGGAACGAGGCGTCCTGCGGCGCGATGTTCATGCCATAGGGCTTGCTGGAGTCCGGGGTGATGATGAAGGGTTTGATCTCCTTCACCACCTCGGGGAATACCGTTACCAGGTCGCGGTCGCAGAAGCTGAACACCGTGTCCAGGTGCATCGCTGCGCGGGACTTCGGCAGGCCAGCGACGATGACTTTTTCGGCAGCGCCTTTCTCGAACAGGTTCTGAGCCAGTTGGCCGATGGCATGGCGCGAGGTGCGCTCACCCATGCCGATCAGCACGATACCCTTGCCGACTGGCATCACGTCGCCGCCCTCGAGGGTGGCATTGCCGTGATCCTTGTCCGGGTCGCCATACCAGACCTGGAAGTCGGCACCGGTGAACTCCTTGTGGAACTTGTAAATGGCGGTGGTCAGCAGCGTTTCCTGGCGCCGCGCAGGCCAGTACATCGGGTTGAGCGTTACACCACCGTAGATCCAGCAGGTGGTGTCACGGGTGAATTGGGTGTTGGGCAGCGGCGGCAGAATGAAGCTGGAGTGACCCAGGTACTTGTTGTACATCTTGATCACTTCGGCGCCTTCGCTTACTGGAAGGTCCTGGCCGGCCACGCCGCCAATCAGGAACTCCGCCAGATGGCGTGGTTCCAGCCCTTCGAGCCAGCTACGCACCTCGTTGGTCAGGCCGACACCCACGGTGTCAGAGGTAATCTTGCGGTCCAGGATCCACTTTAGGGCTTCCGGTTGCTGCACGATGTCGGTCAGCAGGTTGTGCATTTCCAGCACATCGACGCCGCGCTCGCGCATCTTGGTGACGAAGTCGAAATGGTCGCGCTTGGCCTGGTCGACCCAGATCACATCGTCGAACAGCAGTTCATCGCAGTTGCTCGGGGTCAGGCGCTTGTGGGCCAGCCCAGGGGAGCAGACCATCACTTTGCGCAGTTTGCCGGCTTCGGAGTGGACACCGTACTTCTGTTTTTCAGCGGACATTGTTCATTCCTCCATGTGTGCGAAGACGTGGGTCAAAGGGTCAGGAAGCCGTCGTACAGGCCATAGGCAGCCACCAGGGCGCCGACGACCACGGCCGCGAAGATCAGTTTTTCCACGTTGGTAAAGATGGGTTGGCCAACCTCGCGCTTGGCCTTGGCGAACAGGATGGCCCCAGGGGCGTACAGCAGGGCCGAGAGCAGCAGGTACTTCACGCCGCCGGCGTACAGCAGCCAGATGGCGTACAGCAAGGCGACGGCGCCGATGAACAGGTCCTTCTTGCGTTCGGCCAGGGCTTGCTCGTAGGTTTCGCTGCGCAGTGCCAGCAGGAAGGCATACGCCGCCGACCACAGGTAAGGCACCAGGATCATCGAGGTGGCGAGGTAGATCAGCGACAGGTAGGTACTGCTGGAGAACAGCGTGATGACCAGGAAGATCTGCACCATGGCGTTGGTCAGCCACAGGGCGTTGGCCGGTACCTGGTTGGCGTTTTCGCGGCGCAGGAACTCCGGCATGGTGTGGTCTTTGGCGGCCGCGAACATGATCTCGGCGCACAGCAGCACCCACGACAGCAGCGCCCCCAGCAGCGAGATGATCAGGCCGACGCTGATCAGCACCGCCCCCCAGTGGCCGACCACATGTTCAAGCACGGCGGCCATCGACGGGTTCTGCAGCTTGGCCAGTTCTGGTTGGGTCATGATGCCCAGCGACAGCACGTTGACCAGCACCAGGAACAACAGCACGGTGACAAAGCCGATGACGGTGGCCTTGCCCACGTCAGCGCGTTTTTCCGCCCGTGACGAGAAGATGCTCGCGCCCTCGATGCCGATGAACACCCAGACGGTGACCAGCATCATGTTGCGCACCTGGTTCATCACGCTGCCCAGCTCCGGAGTGCCCAGGCCCCAGATATCGGCGGTGAACACATCGAGTTTGAAGGCGAACAGGCAGATGAGGGCGAACAGCACCAGCGGCACGATCTTGGCGACCGTGGTGACCAGGTTGATGAACGCCGCTTCCTTGATCCCCCGCAGCACCAGGAAGTGCACGGCCCACAGCAGGATCGACGCGCCAATGATCGCGGCGGGGGTGTTGCCCTCACCGAAGATCGGGAAGAAGTAACCGAGGGTGCTGAACAGCAGCACGAAGTAACCGACGTTGCCGAGCCAGGCACTGATCCAGTAACCCCAGGCCGACGAGAAGCCCATGTAGTCACCGAAACCGGCTTTGGCGTAGGCGTACACACCGCCGTCCAGGTCAGGTTTGCGGTTGGCCAGGGTCTGGAACACGAACGCCAGGGTCAGCATGCCGACCGCGGTGATCGCCCAGCCGATCAGCACTGCACCAACGCCCGCGCTGGCCGCCATGTTTTGTGGCAACGAGAAGATCCCGCCGCCAATCATTGAACCCACTACCAGTGCAACTAACGCACCGAGTTTTAGTTTTCCGGATGAATCAGACATTTAACAACTCCTGCCAGGAGAAAGTTGACGACAGAGTAAATCCGACGCCTGCGCCATTCGCTGACTTGGGTCAGTTCATGGGCACGTAAAGTAGGAAAAATCCTTCACGTGGCTCCTGGAGAGTGCCGACAGCTTTGCTGCAGGCCTTGCACGCTGGCACCTCCATGTCCTTCTAGAGCAAACGCTCTGTTCGGCCTGCGATGCTTGAAGCTAGCTGTTTTTGAGGCTTTCGCAAATTTTTCACAAGAATTTCGAGTTTTAACAGTTTCTTCCCTAGTTGCTGGGCAGCTGCTAGTTTTTACTGAGGTATTGCATAGACAAAGCAGTTATGACTGCTATAGCTTTTATGGCCTTATTTAATATAAATCATGCCTTTTATATGGCCGCCACGGCTGTTGCAAACGCATGACAGCGGTGAAAAAAGGGAGGCACATGAGCGAACCGGGACAGAAACTGCGCTTGGGCGCGTTGATCGCACTGGTGGTTGGCTCGATGATCGGTGGCGGGATTTTCTCGCTGCCGCAGAACATGGCGGCGCGTGCCGATGTGGGTGCTGTGCTGATCGGCTGGGGCATCACCGCGGTTGGCATGCTGGCCCTGGCATTCGTGTTCCAGACACTGGCCAACCGCAAGCCCGAACTGGACTCAGGTGTATATGCCTACGCCAAGGCCGGCTTTGGCGACTACATGGGCTTTTCTTCGGCCTGGGGTTACTGGATCAGCGCCTGGCTCGGCAACGTCGGCTATTTCGTGCTGCTGTTCAGTACGCTGGGGTTTTATTTTCCGGTGTTTGGCGAGGGCAACACGCCCATCGCCATCGGCTGCGCTTCGCTGCTGCTGTGGGCGGTGCACTTTCTGGTGTTGCGCGGGATCAAGGAGGCGGCGTTCATCAACCAGGTGACCACCGTGGCCAAGGTGGTGCCGTTGCTGATCTTCATCGTCATCGCGGCCTTCGCGTTCCGGGCCGATATCTTCACCCGTGATATCTGGGGCTTGAGCAACCCACAGTTCGGCAATGTGCTGGACCAGGTGCGCAACATGATGCTGGTGACCGTGTTCGTGTTCATCGGTATCGAAGGCGCCAGTGTGTATTCCGGGCGTGCGCAGCGCCGCTCGGACGTGGGCAAGGCCACGGTGATCGGTTTTCTGGGGGTGCTGGCGCTGCTGGTGCTGGTCAACGTGCTGTCGCTGGGGGTGATGACCCAACCGGAACTGGCCGGGTTGCAGAACCCGTCGTTGGCCTCGGTGCTGGAGCACATCGTCGGCCCGTGGGGCGCGTTGCTGATCAGTATCGGCCTGGCCATTTCGCTGCTCGGCGCGTTGCTTTCGTGGGCGTTGCTGTGTGCGGAAATCCTGTTTGCCACCGCGCGTGACAAGACCATGCCGCGCTTTTTGGCCAAGGAAAACGCCAACCATGTACCGGCCAACGCCCTGTGGCTGACCAACTGCATGATCCAGGGGTTTCTACTGATTACGCTGTTTTCGGCTGGGACCTACACCAGCCTGATCTACCTGGCGTCTTCGATGATCCTGGTGCCTTACCTGTGGTCAGCGGCGTATGCGGTGTTGTTGGCGGTACGTGCAGACACCTACGCCGGGCAAGCGGCGTTGCGGCGCAAAGACCTGCTGGTGGCGTCGGTTGCCTTGCTGTATGCGGTGTGGCTGCTGTATGCCGGTGGGCTCAAGTACCTGCTGCTGTCGGCACTGTTGTATGCCCCCGGGGTGATTCTGTTCGCCAGGGCCAAGCACGAGCAGGGGCAGACCCTGTTCACGACGTGGGAGAAGCTCATTTTTGCCGCGGTGCTGGCGGGCGCTGCGCTGGCCGCGTATGCCCTGTATTCAGGGTTGCTGAGCTTGTGACCCGGCAGGGCAGGCCTGTTCTGGGCGTGACCAGATCCACAGGTTGCCCAGGGTCATGCCGCCAATCGCCAGAAACACGGGCCAGTGATGGTCGAGGAAGGTCAGCATCAGCCCCGCGCACAGCAGCATGCTGAGGGTTGCACTGACCTTGGCCCGGCGCTGGATCACCTTGCCATTGCGCCAGTTGAACAGAATTGGCCCGAACAACCGGTGGTTCTCCAGCCAGGCAGAAAGGCGCGGTGAACTGCGGGTGGCGGCCCAGGCGGCCAGCAAGATGAACTCGGTGGTCGGCAGGCCAGGAATGACGATCGCGACCAGGCCTATCCCCAAGCTGACGTAAGCCAGGATTCCATACAGCAGGCGGGCGATTTTCGAGCGGGCAGGTCGGGTCATGGTCTCACTGCAAAAAACGGTTCGGCCACCGGTGGGGTGGCCGGGCATAGCGTGTCAGACCAGCGCGGCATCCGCGGCATAGGCGTGTTTGAGCAGCTCGGTGAAGCGCTCGAAGGCTGCGACTGCGCCGCGTTCGGCGGCGTCCTCTTCGTCGGCCGACAGCGCCAGGCCATCGAGGATACGGGTGAACTGTTTCCAGCCTTCGGCACGGCCGCCGGCCGGTTCGCCCAGGTGGCGAGCGCCAAAGCTGTCGGACAGCTCCAGGGCCACGGCCCGCTTGATCAGAAACGCAGCGCCCAGTTTGGAGCCTTCGGAGACGAAGATCCAGCCCATGGCTTCGCCCAGGCTCGGATTTTGTACCGCGCCGGGCACTGGGCCGGGCACTTCGGTGTCGAGGTCGGCGAGGTCCAGGCGGGCCTGCTCGGCGCGGCAGCGCTCGGCCAGATCGGGGACGATGGCGATCAGTTGCGGGTCGGTGTACAAGGCCTTGAGTTCGGACTGGAACAGGTACTGGGCGACCACGAAGCGGGCGAAGCTTTCACGGCTGTCGAAGGGCGCGTGGGACTTGACCAGGGCATCCAGCTCGGCGTGCGGGGCGTGGGTGATCTGGTTGAGGCGCTGGGAGCGCAGGGCTGGGCGTTCGGTCATGGGGGCAGTCCTTGGAAAAAGGGGGCGTCTAGAGACAAGACGAAATAGCGGGGGCGGGACAGTAAAAAAACTGGGGTTTTCGGGTGTAGGCCTTGAGAGTTGTAGCGCCTTTGGGATCGAGCGCCGCTCGCGCGGCGTTTCGCAGCACAAGGCTGCTCCTACACCTGTTTGCGTGCGCCCTTACCTCAGGAGTAATTGTCCCGAAAAAATGTAGGAGCAGCCTTGTGCTGCGAAGCGCCGCGCAAGCGGCGCTCGATCTCAAGCACTGCAACAATCAAGGCCTACCCAAGCGATCAGATATCCCACACCACATTGATGCCAAAGTTACGCCCCGGCATGGTCAGGCGGTCCATGTTGGCCGGCTGGGTCACAGCCGCTTCACCCTGGCCGTCGTAGCTGCGCACCGAATCCCACTGCCAGTACTTCTTGTCGGCAAGGTTGTACAGGCCGGCGTTGATGGTGACGTCGTCAGTCACCTTGTAGAAGCCGGTCAGGTCCAGTACGCCATAGCCCGGGGTGCGGAACTTGCTGCTCGAACCGTCGGGCGCGTAGAAGTGGGTGTCGTCCACGCGGGTCTTGCGCTTGACCAGCGTCCAGCTCAACAGGCCGCCGTAGTTCTGCTGCTCGTAACCCAGGCCGAACACGCCCTTCAGCGGGTTGACGGTGTTCAATGGCTGGCCGGTGTCATCGTTGCGGCCGTAGGTGTAGGCAATCGAGCCCTGGGTGTACAGGCCTTGCGGCGCACCGAAGTGATCCAGGTTCAGGCGGCCCTTGACCTCGGCGCCCTTGATGGTGGCGTGCTTGATGTTGTTGGCCTGGAAGGTTTGCTCCAGGTTGGCGCTTTGCACGGCGTCTTCGTCGATGAAGTCGCGGTACTTGTTGTAGTACACCGCCACATCGAAGTTGCCGGCGTCGAAGTTGCCGCGCAGGCCGGTTTCGTAGCTTTTGCTCTTCTCAGGCTCAAGCCCCGGGTTGCCCTCTACGCGATAGCCTTGTTCTAGGTTCTGGAAGCGGCCGTACATGGACTTGGCGGTCGGGGTGCGGAAGCCTTCGGCGTACTGGCCGTACCAGGTGTAGTTATCGTTGAAGGCGTAGGTCAGGCCGAATTTGGGCGAGACGCGGTGCCACTTCTTGTCCGAGTCGTCCTGGGAGGTAGGCGCCGTGCCGGTAGACTCCAGGCCACGCAGGAAGGCGTCGGTGAACTTGGGCTCCATGTGCGTGTAGTCGTAGCGGGCGCCGGGCAGGAAGGTCCAGTTGTTCCAGCGGATTTCGTCCTGGACGAACAGGCTGTAGGTGTTCACGGTCGGGTCCGGGAAGTCGCTGACCAGGGCCTGGCCGTCTGCCGGGCGGTCTGCACCGGCGGCGCTGCAACCTGAGCCAACCGCCAGGCAGGTGCCGGTGCCACTGCGTGAACCGGTGACCTTCTCGTGCTTGAGGGTGGTGCCATAGGTCAGCAAATGGTCGGTAGCACCGATGCTGAAGGCCTTGTCCAGCTGGGCATCGAACACCCACTGGCGGTCTTTGTAGGTGGTGTCGCGGGTGCGCAGAACCTGACGGCCAGGTGGTGCGTAGACTTCCTCGGTGTGCTGGTCGGTCTTGGCGATTTGGTAGTTCAGGCTCCACTTCATGTGGTCGGCAACCAGCGAGTCCAAGCCAAATTCATGATTGATGCCGAAGCGCTCGCGGGTAATGGTGTCGTTGCCGTTACGCGCCTTGTAGAAGCCCATCGCGGTGGTACCACCGATGAACGGCCCACCCACCGCACTGAGAATATTCTGGTCGCGGTCATCCTTGTAACGCTCGTAGGTGAACCCCAGGCGTGCGTCGTCGGCGTAGTTCCAGCCCAGTTTGGCCAGCACGTTGGTGGTGCGCGCGTCCTGCGGGTTGGCTTCGGTGCGGGCCAGGCCGTCACCGCTGTGGCCACCGTACGATTCGGTCTCGTGGCCGTTGCGCTGGCTCAGGTGCAGCAAGCCATCGACGTCGCCCTGGCGGCCGGCAACGGTGGCGGAGGTCAGCCAGCTTTCGTCGGCCGAGCTGTAACCGGTCTTCAAGCGGGCGCCGACGTCCTTGCCGGGTTTGATGATGTCGTCTGGGTCGAGGGTGAAGTAGCTCACCGCACCGCCGATGGCGTTGCTGCCGTACAGCACCGACGCCGGGCCGCGCAGGATCTCCACGCGCTTGACGATTTCGGGGTCGACATAGTTGCGCTGGGTCTGGGCGTAAGGGCCGTAGAAGAAGCTGTCGGGGATCGACACGCCGTCGATCTGGGTGAGGATCCGCTCACCGTCGATGCCGCGGATGTTGTAACCGTTCAAGCCGCTGCGTTGGCCGGTACCCGCCACCGAAACCCCCGGCTCGTAACGCACCAGGTCCTGAATGTTGTTGACGTTTTGCCGGTCCAGTTGCTCGCGGGTCTGCACGCTGACGGTGCTCGGCACCTGGCTGACGTCCTGGGCGCTGCGGGTGGCGCTGACGGTCACCTGCTGCAGGGCGATGACATTGCCCGTGGTCTGGCGTTCGAGCACCACATTGCCGTTACTGATCTTGCGATAGCCTAGGCCCGTGCCCTTGAGCAGGCGCTTGAGCGCAGCTTCCGGTGGCAGCGCGCCTTGCACCCCTGGCGAGGCCACGTTATCGGCCAACTCGGCACTGAAACCGACTTGCCAGCCGGTCACCTGGCTGAAGGCATTGATGGCCGAGACCAGCGGCTGCTGGCCGATGCTGAAGCGATAGTCGCCCATGCGCGGGCTGCTGGCCTGAGCAGGTTCGGCGGCCAGGGCCGGCAGGCTGCAGGCGCCGCAGGCGAGCAGGGCCAGGCTCAGCAGGGACAATTGCCCTGTACGGCGGGAAAGAGTGGACGGGCGAGTTGGACCTGTGGACATCGAAAGCGCTCCCAGACGCGCGAACTGTTATAGGTGATGACCGTTCTTGTTTTCAAACAAGAATCAGTTGCATTGGCTATAACGAGACGGGCGGGGCAGCGCGATCGCGTAAAAATAATTTATCGCGCAGGCAAGGGAGGCAGCGGTCACTCAGTTGAGGATGACCACCGCGGGGTATTCATGCAACCGGGCAGAGGTGATGTGGGCCAAGGCACGCAGGGTTTCCAACGGTTGGTCGAGGCGATAGTTGCCGGTCACCGCGACGTCTTCGAGGCCGGCGTTACGGTTGATGATCCAGCCGGGGTAGTAGCGCCTGACCTCGGCCAGCACCTGGCTCAACGGGCAGTTCTCGAACACCAGGCGGCCATCGACCCAGGCCAGGTCCTTTTGCATGTCTGCGCGCTGTCGCTGGCCAAAGCCCTGAGGGCCGACGCTGATGCTGTCGCCGGCACTGAGGCGGATGCGCTGGTCACTGGCGGCCTGCAGGTCAACGTCACCGCGCTGTACCCGCACCTGGGCTTCGCCGTCCAGGTAACGCACGGCAAAGTCGGTATCACGCACCTGGGCGCGCAAAGGGCCGGCCTGGACTTCGAGCGGCACTTGCCCGCCCTCAGGGACCTGGAAGTAGGCCTCGCCCTGGAGCAGACGGGCCACCTGACGCCCTTCGCGCAGGTCGCTGGCAAACGCCGAATTGGTGTTGAGCAGCACTTTTGCGCCGTCGTCCAGCTGCAGGCGCTGGCGCTCACCGACCACGGTCAGGTGGTCGGCCTGCAGGCGCATGGGCAGGTTGCCGAGGGTGAACAGGCCGACCAGCAGCACTGCCGCGGTGGCCAAGGGCTTCCAGTGGCTGCGCAGGCGCCCGCGCAACGACCGACGCTGGCCCTGATGCAGTTGCACGGCAGCCTGGTGCAGCGGCATGCCATTCCACAGCGCTTCTGCTTCAACGTAGGCTTCGGCGTTTTCCGGTGCGGCGCTGAGCCAGGCTTCGAAGGCCTGGGTGTCCTGTGCATCGGCGCATTGCAGGCGTACCAGCCAGTCCAGCGCCTCGTCCCTGGCACGGGCACGGGCATTGAGCCCGGCGGGTGTCGGGCGAGGGGCGGGGTGGTCGGTCACGGTGAATCCTTGAAAGGGTTATTCACGAATGATCAAGGCTAAGGCGGGGTGTGGCAAGCGCTTTGCGTTGCCTGGCGGGCCGGTGGTCGTTTCACTTGAGGCGGTCGGCGACGCCCATGCAGATCGCCATGATAAGTTTCAGTTCCTTCTGAACCGTGCTGGCCGAGACGTTCAATTGCTCGGCGATTTCCAGGTAGGTGGCGCCATGCAGGCGGCTGAGGATAAAGATGCGCTGCTGGCGCTCGCTGAGTTGGTTGAGGCTGACGCTGAGGTGCTCGAGCAACTGCTCGGCGTGGGCGGCGTCTTCGCTGCTGCTGGCAGGGGCGGCAATGCTGTGCAGCACCTCGTCGGGCACGTCGTCGACCAGCATGCGCGCCTGCACCCGGCGTGCGCGCAGGTGGTCGAGGGCCAGGTTGCGCGCAGTCTGGAACACGAAGGGTTCGATATGCTCGATGGGCCGCTCACTCAAGGCACGGGACACCCGCAGGTAGGTTTCCTGCAGCAGGTCCTCGGCCGTGCTGGGGTTGCCCACCATGCGTTGCAGGGTGCGCAGCAGGGTGAGGCGCTGGACGAGGAAGACGGAGTTGAACCGGGACTGACTCACGGGGGGACCTGGCCGACGAAAGGTTAATGATAATGCTTATCATCTGTACCAAAGGTCAAGTCTGGAAGTGTTTAGAAATGGTAAAGATTGTGGTTACCCCAACCTAGCGCATCCCCTTGTAGCAGCAGCCTTGTGCTGCGAAGAGGCCGGTAGACGCACCGAAAATGCTGGGCTGTACCGGCCTCTTCGCAGCACAAGGCTGCTTCTACAGGGAAACGTATGCCGCTGGGTTACTGGGCGCTGCACAACGCCAGGCAGTTATCCAGCATCCGGTTAGAGAAGCCCCATTCATTGTCATACCAGGCCAGCACCTTGAGCATCCGCCCATTGGCCCGGGTATGGTTGGCATCGAAGATCGACGATAACGGGTTGTGGTTGAAATCGCAGGAAACCAAAGGCAATGCGTTGTAGCCCAATACTCTGGAATGCCGGCTGGCCTCCAGGAACAGTTGGTTGACTTCGTCGGCACTGGCTTCGCGCTTGAGGTTGACGGTGAGGTCCACCAGCGACACGTTGATCACCGGTACCCGCACCGCCATGCCGGTCAGCTTGCCGGCCAGCTCCGGCAGCACCAGGCCCACGGCTTCGGCGGCGCCGGTCTTGCTCGGGATCATCGACTGGGTGGCCGAGCGTGCCCGGTAGGGGTCGCTGTGGTAGACGTCGGTGAGTACCTGGTCGTTGGTGTAGGCATGGATGGTGGTCATCAGGCCCTGCTCGATGCCGAACTCGCGGTGCAGCACCTGGGCGATGGGCGCCAGGCAGTTGGTGGTGCAGGAGGCATTGGAAATGATCTGGTGTGAAGCGCGCAGCACGTCGTGGTTGACCCCGTACACCACGGTGGCATCGGCACCTTTGGCTGGCGCCGAGACGATCACTTTGCCAGCCCCGGCGGCCAGGTGTGCGGCGGCCTTGGCGCGTTCGGTGAACAGCCCGGTGCATTCGAACACCACGTCGATCGCTTCGGCCTTCCAGGGCAGTTCGGCCGGGTTGCGGATGGCACTGACTGCGATGCGGTCGCCATTGACCGTCAGGCTTTCATGATCGGCTTCGACGCTGGCGTCGAAGGTGCCGTGCACGCTGTCGTACTTGAGCAGATGGGCGTTCATGGCGCTGTCGCCCAGGTCGTTGATGGCGACGACCTGCAGGTCCTGGCGGTAGCCTTGGGTATACAGTGCGCGGAGGACATTTCGCCCAATGCGGCCGAATCCATTGATGGCGATGCGAAGGGTCATGGCATTACCTCTGGCGGTTCGAGTGAGGCCTGTGGCACAAAGGGGCTTCACTGAAACGGTTTTGTTGTTGGAATTACAAGATTATTCACTATCAGATAGAAAACAAGCCTTTTTAGTGGCAGTATTTTGTTTAAACATACAACGAGTGGTCGGGCAGGCCACCCCAGCGAGACCTCCAGGCCCTTTCCTAGAGCCTAGGTCGCAATCGTTTGGAGGGGAAATGCCCGGTAAGCCGCCCCTACAGTTAGCCTGGAGTCCAGTACATGCACCCGCGCATCCTTGAGGTCACCCAACGGCTGGTCGAACGCAGCCGTGCCACCCGTGAACGCTACCTGCAGCTGATTCGCGGCGCGGCCAGTGACGGACCCATGCGTGCCAGCTTGCAGTGCGCCAACTTCGCCCACGGCGTCGCCGGTTGCGGCGCGCAGGACAAGCAGAGCCTGCGCCTGATGAACGCGGCCAACGTCGCCATCGTCTCCGCCTACAACGACATGCTCTCGGCCCACCAGCCGTACCAGCACTTCCCCGAACAGATCAAACAAGCCCTGCGCGACGTCGGCTCGGTTGGCCAGTTCGCCGGCGGGGTACCGGCCATGTGCGATGGCGTGACCCAGGGCGAGCCGGGCATGGAGCTGGCCATTGCCAGCCGTGAAGTGATCGCCATGTCCACCGCTGTTGCCCTGTCGCACAACATGTTCGATGCCGCGCTGATGCTCGGCATCTGCGACAAGATCGTCCCCGGCCTGATGATGGGTGCGCTGCGCTTCGGGCACTTGCCGACCATTTTCGTGCCAGGTGGCCCGATGCTGTCGGGCATCTCCAACAAGCAGAAGGCCGACGTGCGCCAGCGCTACGCCGAAGGCAAGGCCAGCCGCGAAGAACTGCTGGAATCGGAGATGAACTCGTACCACAGCCCAGGTACCTGTACCTTCTACGGCACCGCCAACACCAACCAGCTGGTGATGGAAGTGATGGGGCTGCACCTGCCGGGCGCCTCGTTCGTCAACCCTTACACGCCATTGCGTGACGCGCTCACCGCCGAGGCAGCGCAGCAGGTCACGCGTATGACCAAGGCCAGCGGCAGCTTCATGCCGCTGGGCGAGATCGTCGACGAGAAGGCGCTGGTCAACTCGATCGTCGCCTTGCACGCCACCGGCGGCTCCACCAACCACACCTTGCACATGCCGGCGATCGCCCAGGCGGCAGGCATCCAGTTGACCTGGCAAGACATGGCCGACCTGTCCGAAGTGGTGCCGACGCTGTCTCACGTCTACCCCAATGGCAAGGCCGACATCAACCACTTCCAGGCCGCCGGCGGTATGGCTTTCCTGATTCGCGAGCTGCTCGATGCCGGCTTGCTGCACGAAGACGTCAACACCGTGGCAGGCCATGGCTTGCGCCGTTATACCCAAGAGCCGTTCCTCGACAACGGCAAGCTGGTCTGGCGCGAAGGGCCGACGCAGAGCCTGGACGAAAGCATTCTGCGCCCAGTGGCGCGGCCGTTCTCAGCCGAAGGCGGCCTGCGGGTGATGGAAGGCAACCTGGGGCGTGGTGTGATGAAAGTCTCCGCCGTTGCCCCCGAACACCAGGTGGTGGAGGCCCCGGCGCGGATCTTCCACGACCAGCAGTCGCTGGCCGATGCCTTCAAGGCCGGTGAGCTTGAGTGCGACTTCGTCGCTGTGGTGCGCTTCCAGGGGCCGCGTTGCAACGGCATGCCCGAGCTGCACAAGCTGACGCCGTTCCTGGGTGTGCTGCAGGACCGCGGCTACAAAGTGGCGCTGGTGACCGATGGGCGCATGTCGGGCGCGTCGGGCAAGATCCCGGCCGCCATCCACGTGTGCCCCGAAGCTTACGATGGCGGCCCGCTGGCGCGCGTGCGCGAGGGTGATATCGTGCGGGTCGATGGCGTCGCCGGCACGCTGCAGGTGAAGGTATCGGCCGAAGAACTGGCCAGCCGTGACCTGCCACCCGCCCCCCAAGGCAATGACCTGGGTTGCGGGCGCGAGCTGTTCGGCTTCATGCGCATGGCGTTCAGCCCGGCCGAGCAGGGCGCCAGCGCCTTTACCTCGGCTTTGGAGAACCTCAAATGAAGGACTTGCTGGTTGGCGACATCGGTGGCACCAATGCCCGTTTTGCGTTGTGGCGTGACAACCAGCTGTACCAGGTGAAGGTATTCGCCACCGCGGACTACACAAGCCCTGAGCAGGCCATCGAGGCCTACCTGAAGGATCAGGGCATTGCCCGGGGTGGCCTGTCGGCGGTGTGCCTGGCGGTGGCCGGGCCGGTCGATGGCGATGAGTTTCGCTTCACCAACAACCATTGGCGCCTGAGCCGCCGTGCGTTCTGCAGCACGCTGCAGGTCGAGCGGCTGATGCTGATCAACGACTTCTCGGCCATGGCGCTGGGCATGACCCGCCTGCAAGCGGGCGAGTTTCACGAGGTGTGCCCTGGCCATGCCGACCCGCTGCGGCCTGCGCTGGTAATCGGGCCCGGTACCGGGCTGGGTGTCGGCAGCCTGCTGCGCCTTGGCGAGCAGCACTGGCAGGCGCTACCCGGTGAAGGTGGGCATGTCGACCTGCCGGTGGGCAATGCCCGCGAGGCCGCGATCCACCAACAGATTCACAGCCAGATTGGCCATGTCAGTGCCGAGACCGTGCTCAGTGGCGGAGGCCTTGTGCGCTTGTATCAAGCCCTGTGCGCGCTGGATGGCGACATACCGCGGCACAAGACCCCGGCGCAGATTACCGATGCCGCCCTGGGCGGTGAGCCGCGGGCGTTGGCGGTGGTCGAGCAGTTTTGCCGCTTCCTGGGCCGCGTGGCGGGCAACAATGTGCTGACCTTGGGCGCGCGCGGTGGGGTTTATATTGTCGGGGGGGTGATCCCTCGGTTTGCCGAGCTGTTCCTGCGCAGTGGGTTTGCCACGAGCTTTGCCGACAAGGGCTGCATGAGTGGGTATTTTGCCGGGGTGCCGGTGTGGTTGGTGACGGCGGAGTTTTCGGGGCTGCTGGGGGCCGGGGTGGCTTTACAGCAGGCGCTGGATCACTGATGGGGCCGCTTTGCGGCCCTTCGCAGCACAAGGCTGCTCCTACAGGATGGCGCTGGATCATTGATGGGGCGCTTTGCTGCCCTTGGTACAGGATGGCGCTGGATCATTGATGGCGTGGTTCCTGTAGGAGCAGCCTTGTGCTGCGAAGGGCTGCAAAGCAGCCCCAATGGCAATACCCGACAGCAGGCAAAAAGACCTGCACATAACAAGAGGACGGACCATCTTGAGCACTGCCGGAAAATCGATCCTGATGGTCGACGACGACCAGGAAATCCGCGAACTGCTGCAAACCTACCTGAGCCGCTCCGGCTTCCAGGTACACGCCGAGGCCGACGGGCGGGGCTTTCGTCAGGCCCTGGAAAGCACGCCCTGCGACCTGGTCATTCTCGATGTGATGCTGCCCGATGAAGATGGCTTCAGCCTGTGCCGCTGGGTGCGTCAACACCCGCGTCAAGCGCGGGTGCCGATCATCATGCTCACCGCCAGCTCTGACGAAGCCGACCGGGTCATCGGCCTGGAGCTGGGCGCCGACGACTACCTCGGCAAACCTTTCAGCCCGCGTGAACTGCAGGCGCGGATCAAGGCCTTATTGCGCCGTGCCGAGTTCGGCCAGGCGGCGCCGAGCAGCGCCGTGCTGGCCTTCGATGACTGGCGCCTGGACACGGTCAGCCACCGCCTGTTCCACCGCGATGGCGAAGAGGTGATCCTGTCGGGTGCCGATTTCGCCCTGCTGAAACTGTTTCTCGATCACCCCCAGCAAATCCTCGACCGCGACACCATCGGCAATGCCACCCGGGGGCGTGAACCGATGCCGCTGGACCGTATCGTCGACATGGCGGTCAGCCGCCTGCGCCAGCGTCTGCGCGACACCGAAAAACCACCACGGCTGATCCGCACCGTGCGTGGCAGTGGCTACCTGTTGGCTGCCCATGTCTGCTGCGCTTCCTGAGCGGCGCTGGCGCCTGCTGCCTCGCTCGCTGCTGGGGCGCATGCTGCTGCTTACCTTGCTGGTGGTGCTGCTGGCCCAAGGCTTGTCCAGCGTCATCTGGGTCGCTCAATTGCGTGCCAGCCAGCTGCAAGGCCTGCGCGCCAGTGCCAGCAGCCTGGCCCATTCGATGAGTGCCAGCGTCAGCTACTTCCGCTCGCTGCCCGTGGCCTACCGGCCGATGGTGCTCGACCAGTTGCGCAGCATGGGTGGCACGCGCTTTTTCGTGTCGCTCAACGACAAGCCGCTGGACATGCCGGTGCTGCCCGTCACCCCACGCAAGCAGGCGGTGATCGAGGTGTTCCAGCAGGTGCTGCACGAACGCTTGGGGCCGCAGATGGAAGTCAGCGTGGCGTTCGTCGCCCCCGATGACCTGCGCATTTTCAACAGTGGCCTGAAACTCGATGAGCTGCCACGTTCCTGGGCGCATTATTCGCTGACCCTAGAGCCGCTCAACCCACCCGTACTGGTGACACAGATCCGCCTGGGCGAGGGCGAGTGGCTGTACATCGCCTCGCTGCTGCCTGAGCCCTACACCGGCCTTGAGGCCGAGCGCCTGCCCCGCCAGCAGATCGGTTTCATCGTGCTCACCACCGCCTTGCTGTTGCTGTTCATCGGCCTGTTGGTGCACTGGCAAAGCTGGCCACTCAAGCGCCTGGCGCGCGCTGCGCGGGAGTTGTCGCTGGGCGCCGATGTGGCCCCCGTGGCCGAAGGCGGGGGCAGCGAGGTGGTTGAAGTCGGCCGGGCCTTCAACAGCATGCGCGAGCGTATCAGCCGCTACCTGACCGAACGCAGCCAGCTGTTCAGCGCTATTTCCCATGACCTGCGCACGCCCATCACGCGCTTGCGCCTGCGCGTCGAACTGCTGGAAGACGAGCGCCTGCAGGCCAAGTTCAGCCAGGACCTGGATGAGCTGGAGTTGTTGGTCAAAGGCGCGTTGCAGTGTGTGAAAGACACCGATATCCACGAGAACATCGAGCCGGTCGACCTTAACCAGGTGCTGGACATCCTGGCTGAACCTTACCTTGGCGATGGCCGCATCACGGTGGAGGGCCAAGCGCTGGCGCCCTACCCGGGCAAGCCGCTGGCGTTGCGCCGCTGCATCGGCAACCTGATCGACAACGCCATCAAGTACGGCGAGCGCGCGCGGTTGCGGGTCATCGACAGCGCCGAGGGCTTTGTCCTGCAGGTCGATGACCACGGGCCGGGGGTGCCGCAGCAGCAGATGGAGCAGGTGTTCGAGCCGCACTTCAGGCTGGCCGGGCAGCAGCAGGGGTACGGGTTGGGCTTGGGGATTGCGCGCAACATCGCCCATAGCCATGGCGGTGAAGTGAGCTTGCTCAACCTGCGCGAGGGTGGTTTGCGGGTCACGTTGTATCTGCCGCGAGGGCTGGAGTGAGCGTGTGTGCGGGTATCCCCGCGAATGTCACCAAACGATGACATTCGCGCATCGCTTCGTTACCTGGCGCGTCGGCCACGCCGCTTAGACTGCATGCAACGCAAGCGACCGACTTGCACGGCATAACAACAAGAAAGGTGCTTCGATGAATTCCACGCTCCGTCTCGCTGCCGCGATTTCCCTCGCTTCTCTGTTCCCGCTCAGCGCCCTCGCTGCCGATGCCAAAGGCAATGTCGAGGTCGTGCACTGGTGGACCTCCGGTGGTGAAAAGGCCGCTGTCGATGTGCTCAAGGCGCAAGTCGAGAAAGATGGTTTTACCTGGAAGGACGGTGCAGTTGCCGGCGGTGGCGGTGCCACGGCCATGACCGTGCTGAAAAGCCGCGCGGTGGCCGGCAACCCGCCAGGTGTCGCGCAGATCAAAGGCCCCGATATCCAGGACTGGGCCGCGACCGGCCTGCTCGACAGCGACGTGCTGAAGGACGTGGCCAAGGACGAAAAATGGGACAGCCTGCTCGACCAGAAAGTCGCTAATGTCGTCAAGTACGAGGGCGACTACGTCGCCGTGCCGGTCAACATCCACCGCACCAACTGGCTGTGGATCAACCCTGAGGTCTTCAAAAAGGCGGGCATCGAAAAAGCGCCCGCGACCCTCGACGAATTCTATGCCGCCGCCGACAAGCTCAAGGCGGCCGGCTTCATCCCGCTCGCCCACGGTGGCCAGCCGTGGCAGGACAGCACTGTCTTCGAAAGCGTGGCGCTCTCGGTGATGGGCGTGGAAGGCTACAAGAAGGCCATGGTCGACTTGGACAACGCCACACTGACCGGCCCGGACATGATCAAGGCGTTGACCGAGCTGAAGAAGATCGCCACCTACATGGACCCTGACGGCAAAGGCCAGGACTGGAACCTAGAGGCGAACAAGGTCATCAACGGCAAGGCCGGCATGCAGATCATGGGTGACTGGGCCAAGAGCGAGTGGACCTTGGCCAACAAGGTCGCGGGCAAAGACTACCAATGCGTGCCGTTCCCCGGCACGAGCAATGGCTTCCTGTACAACATCGACTCGCTGGTGGTGTTCAAGCAGAAGGACCCCGGCACGGCGGCCGGCCAGCAGGACATCGCCAGGAAGGTGCTGGGTACGGACTTCCAGAAGGTGTTCAGCACCAACAAAGGCTCGATCCCGGTGCGTAACGACATGCTCGCCGACATGGGCACGTACGGCTTCGACGCCTGCGCCCAGACCTCGGCCAAGGACTTCCTGGCTGACGCCAAGACCGGCGGCTTGCAGCCGAGCATGGCGCACAACATGGCCACCACGCTGGCCGTGCAGGGCGCCTTCTTCGATGTGGTGACCAACTACATCAACGACCCCAAGGCCGATCCGGCCGACGCGGCGAAGAAGCTGGCAGCGGCGATCAAGGCCGCCCAGTAATTCATCTGTAGGAGCAGCCTTGAGCTGCGAAGAGGCCAGTGCCAGCGCTGAAGATTGCAGTGACTTCGCCGGCCTTTTCGCAGCACAAGGCTGCTCCTACAGGGGTACGCGTCGTTATCCAAATGGGGATCAACCATGACCACAACCACCGCTCAACTGCGGGCCTCACCCCTGGACGCTCTCCAGCGCTGGCTACCCAAGCTGGTACTGGCACCGAGCATGTTCATCGTCCTGGTCGGCTTCTACGGCTACATCCTGTGGACCTTCGTGCTGTCGTTCACCACCTCGACGTTCTTGCCCACCTACAAGTGGGCGGGTTTGGCGCAGTACGCGCGGCTGTTCGACAACGACCGTTGGTGGGTGGCGAGCAAGAACCTGCTGCTGTTCGGCGGCCTGTTCATCGCCATCAGCCTGGCCATCGGCGTGTTGCTGGCGGTGCTGCTGGACCAGCGCATCCGCCGCGAAGGTTTCATCCGCACTATTTACCTGTACCCCATGGCCCTGTCGATGATCGTCACCGGCACCGCCTGGAAATGGCTGCTCAACCCCGGCATGGGCCTGGACAAACTGCTGCGCGACTGGGGCTGGGAAGGTTTTCGCCTGGACTGGCTAATCGACCCTGACCGGGTGGTGTACTGCCTGGTGATCGCCGCGGTATGGCAGGCCTCGGGCTTCATCATGGCGATGTTCCTGGCCGGCCTGCGTGGCGTCGATCAGTCGATCATCCGCGCCGCCCAGATGGACGGCGCCAGCCTGCCGCGCATCTACTGGACCGTGGTGCTGCCAAGCCTGCGCCCGGTGTTTTTCAGTGCGCTGATGATCCTCTCGCACATCGCCATCAAGAGCTTCGACCTGGTGGCGGCGATGACCGCCGGTGGCCCGGGGTACTCCTCCGACCTGCCGGCGATGTTCATGTATTCGTTCACCTTCAGCCGCGGCCAGATGGGCATGGGCTCGGCCAGCGCCATCCTCATGCTCGGGGCGATCCTGGCGATCCTCGTGCCTTACCTGTACTCGGAGCTGCGGAGCAAACGCCATGCATAGCCCTGCTGACAAACCGGCGCTGAGCCTCGGTCGCCTGGCCATCCACGCGGTACTGCTGCTTGCCGTGGTGCTGTACCTGGTACCGCTGGTGGTGATGCTGCTGACCAGCTTCAAAACCCCGGAAGACATCAGCACCGGCAACCTGCTGAGCTGGCCGACGGTGGTCAGCGGCATTGGCTGGGTCAAGGCCTGGGGTACCGTCAGTGGTTACTTCTGGAACTCGATCTTGATCACCGTACCGGCGGTGCTGATCTCCACGGCCATTGGCGCGCTGAATGGCTATGTGTTGTCGATGTGGCGCTTCCGCGGTTCGCAGCTGTTCTTCGGTTTGCTGTTGTTCGGCTGCTTCCTGCCGTTCCAGACCGTGCTGCTGCCAGCCTCGTTCACCCTCGGCAAGCTCGGCCTGGCCAGCACCACCGGTGGCCTGGTGCTGGTGCACGTGGTCTACGGCCTGGCCTTCACCACGCTGTTCTTCCGCAACTTCTACGTGAGCATCCCCGATGCGCTGGTCAAGGCCGCGCGCCTGGACGGTGCCGGGTTCTTCACCATTTTCCGCCGCATCATCCTGCCGATGTCGACACCGATCATCATGGTCTGCCTGATCTGGCAGTTCACCCAGATCTGGAACGACTTCCTGTTCGGCGTGGTGTTCTCCAGCGGCGACTCGCAACCGATCACCGTGGCCCTCAATAACCTGGTCAACACCAGCACCGGGGCCAAGGAATACAACGTCGACATGGCGGCGGCGATGATCGCCGGCCTGCCAACCCTGCTGGTCTACGTGGTGGCAGGCAAGTATTTCGTCCGCGGCCTCACCGCTGGCGCCGTCAAGGGGTAAGTCATGGCAACGCTAGAACTTCGCAATGTGAACAAGACCTACGGCAGCGGCCTGCCGGACACCCTCAAGGACATCCAGCTGTCGATCAAGGACGGCGAGTTCCTGATCCTGGTCGGCCCTTCGGGCTGTGGCAAGTCGACCTTGATGAACTGCATCGCCGGCCTCGAGCACATCAGCGGCGGCGCGATCCTCATCGATGACCAGGACGTCAGCGGCATGAGCCCCAAGGACCGGGACATCGCCATGGTGTTCCAGTCCTACGCGCTGTACCCGACCATGAGCGTGCGCGAGAACATCGAGTTTGGCCTGAAGATTCGCAAGATGCCCCAGGCTGCCATCGACGAAGAGGTGGCGCGGGTGGCCAAGCTGCTGCAGATCGAGCACCTGTTGGCGCGCAAGCCGGCGCAGTTGTCCGGTGGCCAGCAGCAGCGTGTGGCCATGGGCCGGGCGCTGGCGCGGCGGCCGAAGATCTACCTGTTTGACGAACCGCTTTCCAACCTCGACGCCAAGCTGCGGGTCGAGATGCGCACCGAAATGAAACTGATGCACCAGCGCCTGAAAACCACCACGGTGTATGTCACCCACGACCAGATCGAAGCCATGACCCTGGGCGACAAAGTGGCAGTGATGAAGGACGGCATCATCCAGCAGTTCGGCACCCCGCAGCAGATCTACAACGACCCGGCCAACCAGTTCGTCGCCAGCTTCATCGGCTCGCCGCCGATGAACTTCATCCCAGCTCGTCTGGCCCGGCAAGAGGGGCGCCTGCTGGCGCTGCTCGACAGCGGCCAAGCGCGCTGTGAGCTGCCCTTGGGCCTGGCCAGTGATGAATTGGACGGGCGCGAGATCATCCTCGGCATCCGCCCCGAGCAGATCGCCCTGGGCACGGGGGAGGGCAACGGCCTGCCCGGCATTCGCGCCGACGTGCAGGTGACCGAGCCCACCGGGCCTGACCTGCTGGTGTTCGTCACCCTCAACCAGACCAAGGTCTGCTGCCGCCTGGCCCCGGATGTGGCGTGCCGGGTTGGCGACAGCCTCAACCTGCAGTTCGACCCGGCGCGGGTGCTGCTGTTCGATGCCGCCAGCGGTGAGCGCCTGGACGTGAGCACCGCCAACGCTTCAGTGAAAGACAACGTGACTCACTTCAAGAGCCGTTGAATCGTCTACACCATCAATAAGAAAAAAGAGGACGCAAAGGGATGGAACAGCGCAATCGCATCAAGACCTTGGGCTCATTGGCCTTGCTTGCCGTGGTGGGCAGTAGTGGGGCGCAGGCCGCCGAGGCTTTCTCCAGCGAGTCAAAATGGATGACCGGCGACTGGGGCGGCACCCGCACCGAACTGCTGGATAAAGGCTACGACTTCACCCTCGACTACGTCGGCGAAGTGGCCGGTAACCTCAACGGCGGCTACAACGACGACAAGACGGCGCGCTACAGCGACCAGTTTGCCCTTGGCGCGCACTTGGACTTGCAGAAGATCCTGGGTTGGCACGATGCCGAATTCAAATTGGCGATCACCGAGCGCAGCGGCCGCAACCTGTCCAACGACCGCATCAGCGACCCGCGTGCTGGGCAGTTCAGCTCGGTGCAGGAAGTGTGGGGGCGCGGCCAGACCTGGCGGCTGACGCAGATGTGGGTCAAACAGAAGTACTTCGACGGGGCGCTGGACGTCAAGTTCGGCCGCTTCGGCGAAGGCGAGGACTTCAACAGCTTCCCCTGCGACTTCCAGAACCTGGCGTTCTGCGGCTCGCAGGTGGGCAACTGGGTGGGGGGCATCTGGTACAACTGGCCGGTCAGCCAGTGGGCGCTGCGGGTCAAGTACAACATCACCCCGGAATTCTTCGTCCAGGTCGGCGCCTTCGAGCAAAACCCCTCGAACCTTGAAACCGGCAATGGCTTCAAACTCAGCGGCAGTGGCACCAAGGGTGCGATCCTGCCGGTGGAGGCGGTGTGGTCGCCCAAGGTCAATGGCCTACCGGGTGAATACCGCCTGGGTTACTACTACAGCACGGCCAAGGCCGACGACGTGTACGACGACGTCAATGGCAACCCCCAAGCCCTGACGGGCGCCGCTTTCAAGTCGCACTCGAGCAAGCACGGTTGGTGGGTGGTGGCGCAGCAGCAGGTCACGGCCCACGGCGGTGACGTCAACCGTGGCCTCAGCCTGTTCGCCAACTTTACCGTGCACGACAAGGCCACCAACGTGGTCGACAACTACCAGCAGGTCGGCTTGGTGTACAAGGGCGCCTTCGATGCTCGGCCCAAGGATGACATCGGCTTTGGCGTGGCGCGGATCCACGTCAACGACGACGTGAAGAAGCGCGCCGAGCTGCTCAATGGCCAGAGCGGCATCAACGACTACGACAACCCAGGCTTCGTGCCGCTGCAGCGCACCGAGTACAACGCCGAGCTCTATTACGGCTTCCACGTCACCAACTGGCTGACCGTGCGCCCGAACCTTCAGTACATCAAGAGCCCCGGTGGGGTGGATGAGGTGGATAACGCGCTGGTCGCGGGCTTGAAGATTCAGTCGTCATTCTGAGGGCATTTGTTGTAAATTTACGCCAATCCATTTTCGGCTCCCGGCATCCACTGACTTGCAGTGGTTGTCGGGGATAGGCCGAGACAGCGCTATCTCAAACAACAAGAGCTCTGAACCATGCCCGAACATCCGCTACATCGCTTCTTTTCCTCGCAACGGCCCCGGCCGACGTTCGAGTGGGAGCGTTACCAGCAGCGCGATGTGCTGATCATCGACCACCCCCGTTGCCAGGCGGTATTCAGCCGGCAGGGCGCGCAGTTGCTGCACTTTCAACCGGCCGGCGAACGGCCTTGGCTGTGGTGCGCCGAACAGTGGCCGCAAGTGGGGGCCATTCGTGGCGGTGTGCCGGTGTGTTGGCCCTGGTATGGCCGCCACCCCAGCGAAGACTTGTGGCCGGCCCATGGCTGGGCGCGCCTGCTCGACTGGAAGCTGGTGGACAGCCGCGAGGATGAAGAGGGTGTGACGCTGAAGTGGCGCCTGGACCTGTGCGACTGGCAAGTCGACCTGCATGCGCGGCTGGGCAGCCGTATGGAGCTGAGCCTGAGCACCGAGCACCAGGACAGCGAGCCCTGCCAGCTGAGCCATGCGCTGCTGGCGTACTGGCGTATCAGTGACGTGTCCGAGATAGCGCTGTCTGGGCTCGAGGACATCGAAGGTTACGACCGCCTGAACCGCCAGGCCTGCCGCGAAGATGGCGCGCTGAAGCTCAAGGGCGGCTGCCAGAAAGTGTACCCGGGTACCCCGCGGGTGCAGCTACAGGACCCGGCCTGGCAGCGGGAGCTGTGCATCGATACCGGTGACAGCGACGATACCGTGGTCTGGCACCCGGGCAATCGCCCGCTGATGGGCGTGAGCGGTCGCGAGTGCCTGGGCTTTGTCTGTGTCGAAGCCGCCAGTGGCAGTGGCGAGGGCCTCAGCCTGGCCCCGGGGCAGCGTGCCCACTTGCGTTTGCAGGCGCACCGGCTCAGTTGAGCTCGTCGTCCTCGATCGGGTAGCGGCTGGCGTTGAGGCTTTCCTTGATCTTGCGCAGGTGCGGCTGGAAGTCCACGCCGCGGCGCAGGGTCATGCCGGTGGCCAGCACGTCGAGCACGGTCAGCTGGATGATCCGCGAGGTCATCGGCATGTAGATGTCGGTGTCTTCTGGCAACGGAATGTGCAGGCTCAGGCTGCAGGCTTGGGCCAGCGGCGAGCCGGCAGCGGTCAGGCCCAGTACCGAGGCGCCGTTTTCGCGGGCCACGCGTGCCACCTCGACCAGCTCACGGGTGCGGCCGGTGTAGGAGATGATCACGAACAGGTCGCCGGTGTGGGCCACCGAGGCCAACATGCGTTGCATCAGCACGTCGGCGTGGGCCGACACCGCCAGGTTGAAGCGGAAGAACTTGTGCTGGGCGTCCAGCGCCACGGGGGCCGAGGCACCCAGGCCGAAGAAGTGGATCTGCCGGGCCTGGATCATCATGTCCACGGCGCGGCTGACCTGCTGCGGGTCGAGTTGCTGGCAGGCACTGTCGAGCGAGGCGATGGCGCTGCCGAAAATCTTCTGGGTGTAGGCGGCAGGGTCATCGTCGGCCTCGACCGCGCGGCTGACATAGGCAGCGCCACTGGCCAGGCTCTGCGCCAGTTGCAGCTTGAGCTCGGGGTAGCCGCTGACGCCGAACGAACGGCAGAAGCGGTTGACGGTCGGTTCGCTGACCTTGGCCGCCTGGGCCAGCGCAGCAATGCTGAACCGGGTGGCTTGTTGTGGGTTGAGCAGGATGACTTCGGCGACTTTGCGTTCGGCCTTGTTCAGCTCGTCGAGGCGTCCCTGGATCTGTTCCAGGAGGTTTCGCACGCGGTCCATGGGTGTGTCCTTGGGTCGGGAAGACAGCCGGCTGACGGAGCAGCAGGCCTTTTGCACGGTCGTCTATCGTACTGTCGGTGCGTGTGGCGCACCACTTGTCTGTAATACTCGTCGGTAATGTTGTTAGTTTTACTACATTACCCCTTGAAAACCGTATGTGAAAGCGGTATTCCTAGACCAACTTTAGGAAAGAACCAACATCATGGCTGCGATCAGTGTCGAACCTTGCACCTTTGCCCTGTTTGGCGCCCTGGGCGACCTGGCATTGCGCAAGCTGTTTCCTGCGCTCTACCAGCTCGACCGCGCCGACCTGCTGCACCCGGACACGCGTCTGTTGGCGCTGGCCCGCGAGAGCGGCAGTGCGCAGGAACACCTGAACACCATCGAAGCGCATTTGCGCCGGCATGTCCCCGACGCCGACCTCGAGCCCGCGACACTGGGCCGCTTCCTCGGCCGGCTGAGCTACCAGCACCTGGATTTTCTGCAGCCCGAGGGCTACCAGGCGCTGGCTGAGCAATTGCCAGGCGAGCTGCCCTTGATTGCCTATTTCGCCACGGCGGCAGCCGTTTATGGCGCCATCTGCGAGAACCTCGACAGAGCCGGCCTGGCCTCCCGTACCCGGGTGGTGCTGGAAAAGCCGATCGGCCACGACCTGGAGTCGTCGCGCCGGGTCAACGATGCCGTGGCACGGTTCTTCCCCGAGAACCGGGTGTACCGCATCGACCACTACCTGGGCAAGGAGACGGTGCAGAACCTGATCGCGCTGCGCTTTGCCAACAGCCTGTTCGAAACCCAGTGGAACCAGAATTCGATCTCCCATGTGGAGATCACCGTGGCCGAAAAGGTCGGCATCGAAGGCCGCTGGGGCTATTTCGACAAGGCCGGCCAGCTGCGTGACATGATCCAGAACCACCTGCTGCAGCTGTTGTGCCTGATCGCCATGGACCCGCCCAGCGAACTTTCAGCCGACAGCATTCGCGACGAGAAGGTCAAGGTGCTCAAGGCCCTGGCACCGATCACCGGCGAAGGGCTGAGCACCCGTGTGGTGCGTGGCCAATACATTGCCGGTTACAGCGACGGCAAACCGGTGCCCGGTTACCTGGAAGAAGACAACGCCAACGCGCAGAGCGACACCGAGACGTTCGTTGCCCTGCGCGCCGACATCCGCAACTGGCGCTGGTCGGGCGTGCCGTTCTACCTGCGCACCGGCAAGCGCATGCCGCAGAAGCTGTCGCAGATCGTCATCCACTTCAAGGAAACACCGCACTACATCTTCGCCCCGGAACAACGTTTGCAGGTGGGTAACAAGCTGATCATCCGCCTGCAACCGGACGAAGGTATTTCTTTAAGGGTGATGACCAAGGAGCAAGGCCTGGACAAGGGCATGCAACTGCGCAGCGGCCCGTTGCAGCTGAATTTTTCCGATGCCTGGCGCAGCGCGCGGATTCCGGATGCCTACGAACGCCTGTTGCTCGAGGTGATGCGCGGCAACCAGAACCTGTTCGTGCGCAAGGATGAAATCGAATATGCCTGGAAATGGTGCGACCAGTTGATCGCCGGCTGGCAAAGCGCAGGTGATGCGCCCAAGCCTTACGCGGCGGGCTCCTGGGGGCCGATGAGCTCGATTGCACTGATCACACGAGATGGGAGGGCGTGGTATGGCGATATCTGAACTGCAACTGCCGGCGGCGGTGAAGGCGCACGAACTGGCGGATGCCAAGACCTTGGCCGCAACGCTGGCCCGGGATGTGGCCGAGCGCCTGCGGGCGGCAATTGCCGCCAAAGGCCAGGCCTGCGTGGTGTTGTCCGGTGGGCGCAGCCCGGTGCCGTTTCTCGAGCGCTTGGCCGCCGAGGCGCTGGACTGGTCGAAGGTCACCGTGAGCCTGGCGGATGAACGGTGGGTGCCGGTGGAACATGCTGACAGCAATGCCGGCCTGCTGGCCCGCCACCTGCTCAAGGGCGCGGCCGCCAAAGCACGCTTCATGGGCCTGTATCAGCAGGCCGAAAATCTTGAACGCGCCGCCGCCAACGCCGACCAGGCGCTGGCAGACCTGCCCGCCATCGATGTGTTGGTGCTGGGCATGGGTGACGATGGCCATACCGCCTCGCTGTTCCCGAAAAGCCCCAACCTGGACGAAGGCCTGGCCCCAAACAGCTCCCGTCGCTGCCTGCCGATGCTGGCGCCCAGCGTGCCACACCAGCGCCTGTCGATGACCCGCGCCTTGCTGGCCAGTGCCGCGTTTACCGCGCTGTCCGTGCAAGGCCAGGGCAAACTCGCTACCCTGCGCGCCGCGCTGGCTGGCCAAGACCTTACCGAAATGCCGATACGCGCCTTTCTTCACGACCCCCTGGACATCTACTGGTGCCCATGAGCCAAGGATCCACTGTCATGACCACCCTTGAACGCCCACAGACTCTGCTCTCGATGGCCGACAAAGCCGCCCGGATCGACGCGATCTGCGACAAGGCGCGCATCCTGCCGGTGATCACCATCGCCCGTGAGGAAGACATCCTGCCGCTGGCCGACGCCTTGGCTGCGGGCGGCATTCGTACCCTTGAGGTGACCCTGCGTTCCCAGCACGGCCTGAAGGCCATTCAGGTGCTGCGCGAGCAGCGCCCAGAGCTGTGCATTGGTGCCGGTACTGTGCTCGATCGCAGCATGTTCGCGGCAGTCGAAGCGGCTGGCGCACAGTTCGTGGTCACCCCGGGCATCACCCAGGACATCCTCGAAGCCGGTGTGCAAAGCGATATCCCGCTGCTGCCGGGTATCAGTACGCCGTCCGAAATAATGATGGGCTACGCCTTGGGCTATCGCCGGTTCAAGTTGTTCCCGGCGGAAATCAGCGGTGGCGTGGCGGCGATCAAGGCGTTTGGCGGCCCGTTTGGCGACATTCGCTTCTGCCCGACTGGCGGGGTCAACCCGGCCAATGTGCGCAACTACATGGCGCTGCCCAATGTGATGTGCGTGGGTGGCACCTGGATGCTCGACAGCAGCTGGATCAAGAACGGCGACTGGGCACGGATCGAGGCGTGCAGTGCCGAGGCGATGGCGTTGTTGGACGCTAACTGAATTTGTTGTGTGCTTTACGGCTTATGGGGCGCTTGGTCGGCGCCCTTTTTTTTACCTTGATCCGGTTGTTAATCCCTTCTAGCTGTCCAGTGTGCATGGGCAAGCGCACCCTGCTCAGGATGCCGCGCTTGATGAGCTTACGTGGAAGTTTGTCATGCCGCAGGCGGTTGGCCTCATCCACTCGAACCCAGTTAATCATCATCTATCAAGCCGCCGTTCTTGTTTCTGTCTTTCCCGGGATTCCGTGAAGAACCTTTTTAAGTGTTAAGAAGCATCTTGGCTGAAGATGCTGTGACAGCGACTTAGTGGTCTACACCTATTTCCCTGCGAGAAATCAATCGCAGCCACACTTTTCCAGTATTCAGTGAAGAACTCTTTAATGCCTGCTGTTGTGCAGTGCATTGATGCTTTCAATCTTAATGCAGTCAGCCCTCTGCTCATGGAGCTTATTTAAACGGGGTGAGAATTCTTTCCCGATTACTTATGCCATAAAGTGATGGCTATGATGATGCGCCAATTTTGATCGCGGAGCGTCAGTAATGAGTGATTACGCATCAGTAAGATTTAAAGGGTCGTATGAGATAGAGCGAGGTCTTTACTCCTTGAGTGTAGGCGAGTCTGGAGTTTTTGTAGGCGGTGATACGGTTCTAGGCGCTATAGACGTTCACGGAAAGTCACTGGAGTGCTTCACTCGGCCGGTTTATGCGTATCTGGCGCATTGTGAGATGGTGCAAGGCACCGCCTCGGGGGGGAGTGTTCATCGCCAACCCTATCAGTGCGGTTTCAGTAGCTGGTTTTATTCCGAAGTGGTGGGGAGCTTCAAAGTCAGTCCGGGCATCGATCGAGTCAATGCCCTGTCGGGCATTGTGTGTGGTGTATCTCCGCGCAAACTGTGGGCGAAGCCAAGTACTTGTTTCAAGGACATTCCTCTGAGCGGAGCGGGGCACTTCTCTATCTATCAAATGCACATGGTGTATGCCCATTGTGCAGTGGGTAAGTCATTACAAAAAATTCAGGGCAGTCACACGCTATCTGAGGCATTTCATAGCGTTGATAGCCAACGGATCATGCTGTCGTCCCTTGGCTTCGACCGGCTCTTGGCAGTCAAGCTTGAGGATAGCGTCGAGCATGAGCCGTGGAGTGCAGTAAAGCAGAAGCTACTGCAGGAATCAGCTTTCGATATGACGTCGTTCGCTGATGTCGGGCAGATTGAGAAATTCAATCGTTACATTTGAATAAGCGTGCTGGAGATGTTGCATGAGCTTTATTGATAAAGAAATGATCAGGCAGATTGATAATTTTCCGCACAAGCGTGGGCTTTACGACATTGAGAAACATTTGTATGGAGGTGATGGAAAAGTCAATGCTGGCTGCTGGATTTTTGGCGATACGGTCTATGGGGATATGTATCTCGGGAATCAGAACTGGGGCACCTACAGTACGCCGATCTTGGCCTATCTTGAGTACCTGGGGATGGCGCGGGTACCCAGTAGCGTTACTCATGTAGAGGAAGTTTCCATTGTGGAGGGGTACAGTTACGCATTCACCTCTTCCATGGAAACTGAAGTCAACCTAGGTGCTGGTTTTTTGGGCAGTGTGGTGGGGGGGAAGTTAACGTCTAGTACGACTGAGGAAATCAGCAAGTCAACTGGCCGCTCCCGAAAAATTGAAATTGAAGGGCCTGGAATTTATAACTTTTATCAGATGCATTTGGTATATGCCCATTGTGTCACGGGGGGCGGGGGTTTTGCAGATTTCTTCAAGTATGCAAAGACAAAACAAATAGGCGGTGAGGCATTCAGGGAAGACCTTTGTATTCTGACCTCGATGGCAACCAGTTCCATTATCACTGTGGCCAGCGCGAACTCGGTGAAGCCATTAGGGTGGAGTGAGATACAAGAAGCCGCCTTGATGAAGGGGCACAACTTCCCTGGAAATAGTGGCCGATGGATATTTAACTACGGCGCGTACCATACACCTGGCAGCCGATACTGAGTGAGGCTGGTGCTGTAAAAGAAACCGCACGCTGGGTGCGGTTTCTTCACAAAGCGCATCAGGCCGCTTTGGCTTCCTGCTGGCTCAGCGAGCGGTTAAGCGCGCTGAACAACGCCTTGAAGCTGGCTGTGGTGATGTTTTCATCGATGCCCACACCATGAACCGGGCGGCCACCGGCCACGCGCAGCTCGATGTACGCTGCTGCCTTGGCATTGGTGCCAGCGCCAATGGCGTGCTCGTTGTAGTCCATGATTTCTACGGCGATCGGCAGGCCGGCCACCAAGGCTTCCAGGGCGCCATTGCCCTTGCCGCGCCAGTGCAGGGTGGTTTCGCCTTCGCCGGCGACTTCCACTTCCACGGCGCTGTGGCCGTTTTCTTCCTGCAGGCGGTGGCTGACCAGCGCATACGGGGCGTTGGCCTGGAGGTATTCCTTCTGCAGCAGGCTGTAGATCTGCTTGGCGGTCATTTCCAGGCCGAGGCGGTCGGTTTCACCCTGTACCACTTGGCTGAATTCGATCTGCATGCGGCGCGGCAGGCTGATGCCGTATTCCTGCTCGAGCAGGTAGGTGATGCCGCCTTTGCCCGACTGGCTGTTGACGCGGATGACCGCCTCGTAGCTGCGGCCGATGTCGGCTGGGTCGATCGGCAGGTAGGGCACTTCCCACAGCTCGCCTTCCTGTTGCTTGGCGAAGCCCTTGCGAATGGCGTCCTGGTGCGAGCCGGAGAACGCGGTGTGGACCAGGTCGCCCACGTACGGGTGACGTGGGTGCACCGGCAGTTGGTTGCACTCTTCGACGACTTTGCGCACGCCGTCGATGTCGGAGAAGTCCAGTTGCGGGTCGATGCCCTGGGTGTAGAGGTTCAGTGCCAAGGTCACCAGGTCGACGTTGCCGGTACGCTCGCCGTTGCCGAACAGGCAGCCTTCGGCGCGGTCGGCGCCGGCCATCAGGCCCAATTCGGTGGCGGCGATGCCGGTGCCGCGGTCGTTGTGGCAGTGCAGGCTGATGATCACGCTGTCACGGCGGCTGATATTGCGGCAGAACCACTCGATCTGGTCGGCATAGATGTTCGGCGTGGCAACTTCGACGGTGGCCGGCAGGTTGAGGATCAGCTTGTGCTCAGGGGTCGGGTTCCACACCTCGATGACCGCGTCGCAGACTTCCTTGGCGAACTCCAGTTCGGTGGCGCTGAAGGTTTCAGGCGAGTACTGGAAGGTCCACTGGGTTTCCGGCTGCTGGGCGGCGTACTTGACGAACAGTTTGGCCGCGTTCACCGCGATGTCTTTCACGCCTTGCTTGTCCTGGTTGAAGACAATGCGGCGGAACGACGGGCTGGTGGCGTTGTACAGGTGGACGATGGCCTTCTTGGCACCGCGCAGCGATTCGAACGTACGGGCGATGAGGTCCTCACGGGCCTGGGTCAGCACCTGGATGGTGGTGTCGTCCGGGATGTGGCCGTCTTCGATCAGGGTACGTACGAAGTCGAAATCGGTTTGCGAAGCGGACGGGAACGAGGCTTCGATTTCCTTCACGCCAACCTGCACCAGGGTCTTCCAGAAACGCAGCTTCTTCTCCGAATCCATCGGCTCGATCAGCGACTGGTTGCCATCACGCAGGTCGGAGCTGCACCAGATCGGCGCTGCAGTGATGGTTTTCGACGGCCAGGTACGGTCAGGCAGGTCGATGGTCGGGAACGCGCGGTATTTCTTCGAAGGGTCTTTGAGCATGGTCATGGAAGCAATCCTTTTGTATGCGGCCGAGATCGGGCCTGCCGAGCAATAACGAGATGAAAAGGCGAGGCGACGCGATTCACCCTGGTAGTCGGGCACTGACCAGGCAGAGGCTGCGATGTTGTCGGAGCAGAATGAGGGTGCTGAAGGTTTTCATGCCTCAACCCTAACCAGTGGGGTGAGGGATGGCAAGTGTTCGTAAAAAATTGAGAGGAATGCTCAAAAAAAGCTGAGTGGCGAGATTTTATCGCTGAAAATTAATTCAGGTCTTTGAATTGTTGCGCGGTATATTTCGATGGCGCAACAGAGGGGAAGTGATGTCGACTGTGACGGCCTCTTCGCGGGTAAACCCGCTCCCACAGGGTTTCGCGATCCCTGTAGGAGCGGGTTTACCCGCGAAGCAGGCGCTGCCGATCTCAGGGCTGGAATGCGCCGATGAAGATAGCGGGATCGACCCGAGCATCATTCAGGCTGACATTCCAGTGCATGTGCGGCCCGGTCGCCCGCCCGGTCGACCCCACGCGCCCGACCACATCGCCTCGGCGCAGCTGTTGGCCAACCTGCACATCGATCTTCGACATGTGGCAGAACATGCTGATAAAGCCCTGGCCATGGTCGACGAACACGGTACGGCCATTGAAGAAGTAATCCCCCACCAGGATTACCTTGCCGTTGGCCGGGGTCTTGATCGGCGTGCCGGCCGGTACGGCGAAGTCCAGCCCGGCATGCGGGTTGCGCTCCTCACCATTGAAGAAGCGACGCACGCCGAACTTGCTCGACAGCGGACCGCTGACGGGTTTGTCGAGGACCAGGTTGCTTGGCAGTACCGGGCTGAAGCTGCGGTAGGCCTTGATCTGCTCGGCCAGCTCGCGGTCGATGCGCTTGAGGTCGGCCGGGTTTGGGTTGACCTGGCGCGTGTTCTTCAGGGTGATGCGCTGCTCGGGGTAGTTCTTGCTGCCGACCGTGAAGGGCAGGTTGCGGCCACCTTGGCTCAACACCGCGGTGCCGGGCTTCTGGGTCAGCGGAATGCCGACGATCGCCAGCCAGCTGTCCTGCTCCTTGACCACCAGCACCGGCTTGCCGTCAAAGCGCGCGCTCGGCGCTGCGCTGCCGGGGCCTAGATCGACCACCGCCACGCCGCCGGGCACCGGTTTGTTCAAGGTACGGGTGATATAGCTGGCCTGGGCGCCGCTGGCCAGCAACAGCAGGGAAAGGGCGAGCAGGGGCGCGAGCAAGCGGGGCATGAGTCAGTCCAGTAGTGAGAGGGTGACGGGCGTCAGGTGGTTGTCTTCGACGCGCACCTGCAGTTCGCCTTCATTGAGGCGGGCGGTCAGGCGCTGGCCGTTGTGGGTTTGCTCGGCGCTGCGGATGGCCTGGCCACGCTCATCGAGCAGGATGCTGTAGCCGCGGGCGAGGGTGGCCAGCGGGCTGACCACTTGCAGCGTCTGCAGTTGTGCCTGGAAGCGCTGGCGACGGTCCTTGAGCACCTCGCGCATGGCCCGGGGCAGGCGTTCGGCGAGGCTGTCCAGGCGCTGGTTGAGCAGCTTCAGGGTGCGACCTGGGTGTTGCGCGGCCAGGCGCGTGTCGAGGCGCCCCAGGCGCTCGCGGCGCTGGTTGAGGTTGTTCAGGAAGGCGCGACGCAGGCGCATGTCCAGGTCGTCCAGGCGCTGGGCTTGCTGGCGCAGGCGCTCACCCGGATGGCGCAGGCGTCGGGCCAGCGATTCCACGCGCAGGCGGTCGTGGCTCAGGCGGTTTTGCATGCGCAGCAGCAGGCGCCGTTGCAGGCCGTCGAGGCGTTGCTGCAGGCCGCTGTTGTCGGGGGCCAGCAGTTCGGCGGCGGCCGATGGCGTGGGGGCGCGTACGTCGGCGACGAAATCGCAGATCGACACGTCGGTCTCATGGCCGACGGCGCTGACGATGGGCGTGACACAGGCGGCCACGGCACGTGCCACGGCTTCCTCGTTGAAGCTCCACAGGTCTTCCAGTGAGCCGCCGCCACGGGCCAGGATCAGCGCATCAAAACCGAGGCTATCGGCCAGTTGTACGGCGCGCACGATCTGGGCGATGGACTCGCGGCCCTGTACCGCCGTCGGGATCAGGTTCAGTTCGACCTGCGGGGCGCGGCGGCCGAATACGCTGATGATGTCGCGGATCACCGCGCCGGTGGGCGAGGTGATGATGCCGATGCGCTGCGGGTGGGCCGGTAGCGGCTTTTTGCGCTCGGCGCTGAACAGGCCCTCGGCGCCGAGTTTTTCTTTCAAGGCCTCGAACGCCAAGCGCAGGGCGCCGTCCCCGGCCGGTTCGACGGTGTCGAGAATCAGCTGATAGTCGCCACGCCCCTCGAACAGCGAGACCTTGCCCCGCACCCGCACCGCGAGGCCATCACGCAGGGCCTGGCGGACCCGCGTGGCGTTCTGGCGGAACAGCGCGCAGCGCACCTGGGCGCCGCTGTCCTTGAGGGTGAAGTACATGTGGCCGGAGGCCGGGCGGGCGAGGTTGGAAATCTCGCCTTCCACCCAGACGCTGCGGAATACGTCCTCCAGCAGCACCCGGGCGCGGCCGTTGAGCTGGCTGACGGTGAGGACCTCGCGGTCCAGGCCGAGTCGTTCGAAAGGGTCTCTGATCATGGCGGGCATCATAAAGGACATCGGGGGGTGGCGGGAATTGGGTTGGGGCGTGCGGGTGTAGGGCGGTGGATTTTTAGCGCCTGGGAGATCCAGCGCCGCCCGCGCGGCGCTTCGCGGGGCAAGTCGGACCGCCGCACCGCCGCTCCCACATCTGTTTCGGGCCAATTATTCCTGACAAATTCGCGCGCGGCCCCTTGGCGGCCGCCTCAATTTCGAGTTGGACAAACAAGGCGGTCGCGCGCCCATGCCACAGGTCTGACTGGCCCGAAACAGATGTGGGAGCGGGCTTGCCCCGCGAAGCGCCGCGCGGGCGGCGCTCGATCTCCCAGGCGCTAAAAATCCCCCGTCATGCACCAAGGCCCCCATCACACCCCCATCACACCCCCTGCATCGCCGCCAAAAACTGGCGCACCATCAGCCCTGCATCCCGCCGACACGCCAGTGCCACCGTACTCTCACACACCTCACCCAGCGCCACGAACCTGACCGATGCCGGCGCAATATCGCGCATGCATGCGGGCAACAGCGCCACCCCGAACCCCGCCTGAATCAGCTGCAACTGCGTGGTCTTGCGTGAAACCACCTGGGCCGCCTGCGGAAAGAACCCTGCATTCATGCACAGCGAGGCCGACAAATAGCTCAACCCGCCGCGGTCCCGGTGAGGAATCGAAATGAAGCGCTCGCCACGTAGCTGCTCCAGTTGCACGACCGGCGCTTCAGCCAAGGGGTGCCCAGCGGCGACAGCCAGCAACAAAGGCTCGCTGAACAGCTCATGCAGCACCACGCCTTCATGCTGGCGCAGCACCGGCAGCCGCAACAGGCCGATATCCAGCCGCCCAGCGGCGATATCCTCCAATTGCGCCTCCGAGGACTGCTGCGCAATCTCCAATGCAATCCCGGGGTTGCCTTGCAAGTACGTGCCCAAGCGAGCCAGCAGTGGCCCGGTCAGCGGCACGGTGCTGGAGTGGTTCAGGCGCAGGCTGCCTTGCAAGCCGTCGCCCATGTCGCGGGTGATGCGCTCGGCCTGTGCCAGGTCAGCCAGCAAGCGGCGGGCACGCTGCAAAAACGCGTCCCCGGCAAGCGTCAAGCGTGGCAGGCGTGCAGTGCGTTCGAACAACGGCGTGCCCAGGTGCTGCTCCAGTTCCTTGATCTGCCGGCTCAGCGCCGACTGGGCGATGTACAACCGCTCGGCGGCGGCGCTGAAACTGCCGCTCTCGGCAATTTCCACGAAGTAACGCAACTGGCGGATCGACGTCATGTCATGCCTTTTCGAGATGGGTAATGGCGCAAAGGCATATTAGTCGGCATGGCTCATGCCTGGCTAACCTTTGCGTGACTTCTCAGGAATACACGCCATGCTCACCCAATTGTCCTTTTCCGGCCTCGATTGGCTGCCCATCCTGCTCGGTGTCGGCCTGGCCTACATCGTTTTCGGCATTGCCGGTTTCGGCACTGCGCTGGTCGCGGCGCCGGTGCTGATCCACTTCATGCCGCTGTCACGGATCATCCCGCTGTTGGTGCTGCTGGACTTCGTGGCGGCCTTCGGCAACTTGCTGCCTTCGCGCCGGGATGTGGTACGCGGCGAGCTGCTGCGTCTGCTGCCCTTCATGGCGATAGGGTGCACCCTGGGGGTGGTGTTTCTGTTGCGGCTCAAGTCCGATCTGCTGCTGTTGCTGATGGGTTTGTTCGTCAGTGCCTATGCGTTCTATAACCTGGCGGTGAAGGTGCGCCCGGCGACCTTGTCCGGCTTCTGGGCGGTGCCCATGGGCACGGTAGGGGGCTTGTTCGGTGCGTTGTTCGGCAGCGGTGGTTTTCTTTATGCGCTATACCTCAGTGCTCGTCTGGAGGCGAAAGAGCAGGTGCGGGCTACCCAGAGTGCGTTGATCAGTTGCAGCACGGTGGTGCGCCTGTCGCTGTTCCTGATCGCCGGGGTCTACGCCGACAGCAGCCTGCTGTTGCTCGCTGCCTGCCTGTTGCCGGTGATGTTCGTCGGCTTGTGGGTAGGGCGCCGGCTGACCCTGAAACTGTCCCGCGAGGCCTTTGTGCGCCTGGTCACGTGGCTGGTGCTGGCCAGTGGCTTGGCCATGATCGGTCGCTACCTGAGCCTGTGAGCGGTAGAATTGCGGCATTACCGCAGTTCGCAGGTTTGCTTCCTTAATGAACACCCAGAGCATCATCGTCCCCAAGCTTTCCACCGTTCCGGCCAACGAGGCCCGCGCCCGGGCGATCGTACGCTGGCTGGTGCGCGAGAAGATCGTCGAAGAGCAACTCACCACCTGTGGCCGCACCGGAAACCGCATGGGCCATGCCTTGGCCGAAGGTGCGCGCAAGGTAGCCCTGCACCCCGAGAAACTGCCCTTCGGTGAGCAGGCCAGCGGCCTCGAGATCATGCTCAAGCGCTGCATCTATACCCCGACCGACGGTTTTCTCGAAGAAGCTGGCTGCCCGGAGTGCCGCCGTGAAGTCGGCGAGCCGCTGTTCGAGAGCCTCGAAGAGTGGATGCCAGGGGTCAGTGACAACTTCACCTGCCCGCTGTGTGGCTTCGAAGACGACATCAATGGCTTTCTTTATCTGCAGCCATGTGCCTTTTCCAACCTGGGGTTCATCTTCAACAACTGGGGCGAGGCCGGGTTCACCCAGGCCTTTCTCGACAGCTTCGCCGACTGGCTCGACCAGCCAGTGGCGGTCGTGCAGGTAAAACTGCCAGAACGCTGACCGAAGGCCCTTATTTTGCATTGAGCGGCGCGCCGTGGATGAGTATAATGGCGCGCTTCCATTTTTCCCGCCCGGGAGCCCCCGCGATGCTGCGTATCAGCCAAGAAGCCCTGACTTTCGACGATATCCTCCTTGTACCTGGCTATTCCGAGGTACTGCCCAATGAAGTCAGTCTCAAGACCCGTTTGACTCGTGGCATCGAGCTGAACATCCCTCTGGTTTCCGCCGCCATGGATACCGTGACCGAAGCGCGTCTGGCCATTGCCATGGCTCAGGAAGGCGGCATCGGCATCATCCACAAGAACATGACCATCGAACAGCAGGCCGGCGAAGTGCGCAAGGTCAAGAAGTTCGAGGCTGGCGTGGTCAAGGACCCGATCACCATCGAAGCAGACGCCACCGTGCGCGACCTGTTCGACCTGACCCGCCTGAACAACATTTCGGGTGTTCCGGTGCTGGAGAACGGTGACCTGGTCGGTATCGTCACCTCCCGTGACGTGCGCTTCGAAACCCGTCTGGATGCCAAGGTCCGCGATGTGATGACGCCCAAAGAGCGTCTGGTCACCGTGCGCGAAGGCGCCAACAAGAACGAAGTCCGCGAGCTGCTGCACAAGCACCGCCTGGAAAAAGTCCTGATCGTCGACGACAAGTTCAGCCTCAAGGGCATGATGACCGTCAAAGACATCGAAAAAGCCAAGGCCTACCCGTTGGCCAGCAAGGACGACCAAGGTCGCCTGCGCGTCGGCGCTGCCGTCGGTACCGGCAAGGACACCGGCGAGCGCGTTGCTGCCCTGGTTGCTGCTGGCGTTGACGTGGTGGTGGTGGACACCGCCCACGGTCACTCCAAAGGCGTGATCGACCGCGTACGCTGGGTCAAGGAAACCTACCCGCAAGTGCAGGTGATCGGCGGCAACATCGCCACCGGCGCTGCGGCCAAGGCCCTGGCTGAAGCTGGCGCTGACGCCGTCAAAGTCGGTATCGGCCCAGGCTCGATCTGCACCACCCGCATCGTCGCCGGTGTCGGCGTGCCGCAAATCAGCGCCATCGCCAACGTCGCCGCTGCGCTGGAAGGCACGGGCGTCCCGCTGATCGCCGACGGTGGCATCCGCTTCTCCGGTGACCTGTCCAAGGCCATCGTTGCCGGTGCTTCCTGCGTGATGATGGGTTCGATGTTCGCCGGTACCGAAGAGGCCCCGGGTGAAGTCGAGCTGTTCCAGGGCCGCTCCTACAAGGCCTACCGCGGCATGGGTTCGCTGGGTGCCATGGCACAGGCGCAGGGCTCGTCCGACCGTTACTTCCAGGACTCCTCGGCCGGCGCCGAGAAGCTGGTACCGGAAGGCATCGAAGGCCGCGTACCGTACAAGGGTGCCTTGGCAGCCATCATCCACCAGCTGATGGGCGGCCTGCGTTCGTCCATGGGCTACACCGGCAGCGCAACCATCGAAGAGATGCGCACCAAGCCGGAATTCGTGCGCATCACCGGTGCCGGCATGGCCGAGTCCCACGTGCATGACGTGCAGATCACCAAAGAAGCCCCTAACTACCGCGTAGGCTGAGGCTTCCAGCACTATCAGCATGCGGGGCTGTCACGACAGCCCCGCGTCGTTTCCGATTTCCACTGACGAGATTGAGTCATGGCCCTCGACATTCACGCTCACCGCATCCTGATCCTCGATTTCGGTTCCCAGTACACCCAGCTGATCGCCCGCCGCGTGCGCGAGATCGGTGTCTACTGCGAACTGCATCCGTTCGACATGGACGATGAAGCGATCCGCGAATTCAACCCGCGCGGCATCATCCTCGCCGGCGGCCCCGAGTCGGTACACGAAGCCAACAGCCCGCGCGCGCCGCAGGCCGTATTCGACCTGAACGTACCGCTGCTGGGCATCTGCTACGGCATGCAGACCATGGCCGAGCAACTGGGCGGCAAGGTGACCGGTTCCGACCTGCGCGAATTCGGCTACGCCCGCGTTGATGTAGTCGGCAAGAGCCGCCTGCTCGACGGCATCGAAGACCACGTAGACGCCGACGGCGTGCTGGGCCTGGACGTGTGGATGAGCCACGGTGACAAGGTCACCCAGATGCCTGGCGACTTCCACGTGCTGGCCAGCACCCCGAGCTGCCCGATTGCCGGCATGTTCGACGACGCGCGCGGCTACTACGGCGTGCAGTTCCACCCGGAAGTGACCCACACCAAGCAGGGCGGTCGCATCCTCTCGCGCTTCGTCCAGGACATCTGCGGCTGCGAAGCCCTGTGGACCCCGTCCAACATCGTCGAAGACGCCATCGCCCAAGTGCGTGAGCAAGTTGGTTCGGCTAACGTCCTGCTCGGCTTGTCCGGTGGCGTGGACTCCTCCGTGGTTGCCGCGCTGCTGCACCGCGCCATTGGTGACCAGCTGACCTGCGTGTTCGTCGACAACGGCCTGCTGCGCCTGCACGAAGGCGACCAGGTGATGGCCATGTTCAAAGAGAACATGGGCGTCAAGGTGATCCGTGCCGACGCCGAGGCACAATTCCTGGGCAACCTGGAAGGCGAAGCGGACCCTGAGAAGAAGCGCAAGATCATCGGTCGCACCTTCATCGACATCTTCGATGCTGAAGCCAGCAAGCTGGACAACATCCAGTTCCTGGCCCAGGGCACCATCTACCCAGACGTGATCGAGTCGGCTGGCGCCAAGAGCGGCAAGGCCCACGTGATCAAGTCGCACCACAACGTCGGTGGCCTGCCAGAGGAAATGAACCTCAAGCTGGTCGAGCCGCTGCGCGAGCTGTTCAAGGACGAAGTCCGCAAGATCGGCCTGGAGCTGGGCCTGCCGTACGACATGGTCTACCGCCACCCGTTCCCAGGCCCGGGCCTGGGCGTGCGTATCCTTGGTGAAGTGAAGAAGGAATACGCCGACATCCTGCGTCGCGCTGACCATATCTTCATCGAAGAACTGCGCAAAGCCGACTGGTACCACAAGACCAGCCAGGCCTTCGTGGTGTTCCAGCCGGTCAAGTCGGTTGGCGTCGTTGGCGACGGCCGTCGTTACGCTTGGGTCGTGGCCCTGCGTGCCGTCGAGACCGTGGACTTCATGACCGCGCGTTGGGCACACCTGCCGTACGAGCTGCTGGAGACCGTCAGCGGCCGTATCATCAACGAAATCGAAGGCATCTCGCGCGTCACTTACGACGTGTCGAGCAAGCCGCCGGCCACTATCGAGTGGGAATGATTTCGCGCCTGGCCACGGCCGGCGTCCGATAGCAGGAAGCTACCAAAAGCCCGCATGATTGCGTAATGATGTTCACTTAAGAATGCCGGGGCCGCTCTGCGGCCCTTCGCGGCACAAGGCCGCTCCCACACCGACCGCGTTATGCCCCTATTTACAGGGCATGCGCGAACATTGTGGGAGCGGCCTTGTGCCGCGAAGGGCCGCAAAGCGGCCCCAATACAGGCGATGGATCACTTAAGTGAACAGCATTACGCATGATTGCGGGCTTTTGCGTTTTACCGAGCGCGTGTATCGACCCTGAGCTGCAAGATCTCATCTCCCGCTTCGTCCTGCTCGCCTGTCGACGTCCAGCCTAGGTGCCGATAGAACCCATACGAGCGCACGTCAGGGTCGCTGGAGCACGCCAGGAACAGCCGCTCGAACCCCAGCGCCCGCAGGTGGTCGACGACCTTCTGCAGCAAGCGCTTGCCGATCCCTTGGCCCTCAAAGGCAGGCAGCAGGGCAAGCACGGTCACCTCGCCACTGTCCTTGTCGGCGAAGCAGTAGCCCACTATCTGGTTGCCCTTGCAGGCCACGAAGCCTGGGCCGCTTCCATCGCGAATGCCGCTGCTCCAGGAATCGACGGTGATGCCTAGCGCGCGCAGGTCTTCTTCTGTGAACGCGTTTTCCCGGGTCAATGCCCGCAGGGTCATACACGCTGCGGCATCTTCAGGTACTGCAGGGCGAAAGGTTATGGCTGTCATACGTTTGGCCTCACGTTGAAAGCGCCATTGTGCTTATACGACGGTCTGCGAGTCTGTGAGCAAACGTAAGCAGCTCAAGGTGTGATGTGCCGCATACCACGCTGCCTCAGCCAAGTATGTAGATCGGAAAGGTGCGCCAGGCGGCGTTGATGGACGGTTGGCCAGTCTGGCCGTTCTATGTAGTAGAAGCGCCCATCCCGCCTGATCAAGGTGCGTCGCAGGCGCATGTCACGGCTGCGGTTAACCAGGTACTGCTCGCCGTTGGCCTCTTCGAAGGTGTAGTCACCTGGCCTGACCAGCATGCTTTCCAGGTCTGGTGACGGTGAGCGCGCAGGGGTTACCGCCGCTTGCAGCCGCAGGTCGCTTTGCAAGTGCCACAGCTTGCCTTTGCTGTCAGCGGAATCCGTGCCGGGGTCGGCCGTGTAGGTATCGACTCCACCGGCAGGGGTGTCTTCGACCCGCAAGCCAATCGCACCTTCGGTTTCAGCCAGGCCGGTAACGCCATGGAAGTTGTTGGCGTGAGTGTTACCGACTAACGCAACCCACCTTCCCGGGCCACGCGTAGCTTGGTCAGCGTCGATGATCAGGTGGGAGTAGAAATTCATCATCTGCTGACGCGCCACATCGGACACCGGCTCTGCCCATGCCTGACGATAGCTGGCCATGCAGTCGATGGACTGGATGCGCACGCCATTTTTGTGTGCTTCAAGCAGTATCCGGCGGAAGGTGTAGCGGCCGGCAGGGTCGGTGTGGTGCCCGAAGTCCTGGGCCGTGACATACCGCTCCAGCGCCCTCGGCATCACGCCGCTACGGTTGAAAGTGTCGAGGTCCGCTTGCTGGAAATCGGTGGTGAAATGCTCCATGTACAGCGTCTTCACTTTCAGCTTGCGCAACTGGCCCATGTTTTCGATCAACAACCGCTTGCTACCAAGGCTGCTATGCGCCTCGCCGATCACCAGGCCGTTGCTGTTTTCATAGATACGTTGCAGTACCTGCTTAGGCGTAGTTCCAGCAGGTAACTCAGGTATTGGCGGGCGAGCTGGCACGTCTACCGTGGTCATGAACTGGTTGGCATCGGTCGCCAGTTGCTCACGCAGGGCGCGAAAGCGCTCGATGGCGGCGTATCGTTCAGGGTCGTGAATGTTTTCCCGTGCGCCCGTGATCTCTTCGTCCGCCACGTCTTCAAGTGCAGGGCGCAAGCTGGGGGGTACTTCATAAGGGGTTTCGGCAAGGGCAGGCACGTTCGCCGCCGCTGATGGCCTGCCCCAGATCTTCAGCCGTGAGAGCATGCCGCCTTTGAGGCTGCCACGCTCGATGGGGTACCACTGGCCATCGGCATCAAGGCGGATCGGTTGGTGCTTGTAGAAAGAAAACGGGTTTTCCGGGTCGACGATGGTCCAGGTTTTCAGCTCCGGCACAAAGCGCACCTGGTAAGGTTGCTCCTCGACCAGCGCATAAAACTGCCCGTCCTGTGTGTAAATGCCTGCGAAGGTGCCCGAGCCAGGCTCGCCGCTAAGCAGCACATTGGTCTCGAAAGGCTGCAACAGCGCCCAGCGTTCCACTGGCTGGAAGGGCGCTGGTACCCAGGTTTTCACGGCGTCCACTACGCTTGAAGGCTCTTCGTCGCCGGGTTCGGTTTCGCCAGCAGTTGCGGGTTCTTCTGGCGCTGTGGGGCTTTGGCCTGCACCCGTTTCCGCGCCTGCTTCAGCGGCTTCGCCGAGTTCGGCGAGTGGTTTGCTCGGTGCGCTGAGCAAAAACGTTGCGTTGAACAGCGTCTCGATGGCAGCAAAGATTGCCCCTGTAACGCCTGCCTTGCGTTCGCGGGTGGTATGCCCGGTAATTGCCTGGTCGATGTTCAAGCCCGTTTCAGCGATGCCGGCGCCGACCAGCGCCAATGCCACGGGCCAGTCCACTGCCGCCAGGGGGCCAAACACTTTCAGGCCTGCACTCAGGTAGCCGATCCACAGTTGTTTGCGCAAGTCGGCGTTGGAGCGCAGGGAGAAGTGCGCATCATCGATCATCCGCTGTCGGGCTTTGTCGCGCAGCCAGTCGAAGGCGTCCTTATGGATCTGCTGATCGAGGGTGTTGATGCCGGAATAATCATCCCTGCCCCAGCCTTGGTACAGCAGATCGACCAGGTGATTGAGGCCGACCTTGCTGTCGCCCTCATCGCGGTCATCGAGGGAGAAGTGCGCCAGGAAGCGTGCCCGGTTATCGGCATGGTTGCAGTTGATGAGTACCCACCAGAACAACGCCTGGTCATCCGCAAAGTAATGCAGGCCATCGACCTCCCCAGGTAGGTAGATAAGCTGGCTGCCATCTTTGAGCTGAACACGCAGGATATCTGTGGCCACATGCCCGCCGATATCGAACGTGCACACGTGCACGCCAGCGCCAGGTACTACCTGTTGTTGCAGCGCTTCCAGTGACGGCGGCCAGGGTGTGTCACCCGCCAGCGCCAGCACGACATCGCGGCAGTGGCTGGCCAGCGCTGACGCGGGGGCATGTGCGCAGGCTTCCAGTACTTTGCTGAGGAAATTGGCCTTGGCCAACGTTCGGAAGTGGCCCGCCTGTTTCGACCAGAAAGATGTCAGCCGAGCTTTGAAGTCAACGGCAAAATCGATGCTCCAGAAGTAATCCAGAACGTCCTTGGCCTTGAGCCGGATTTCATTACGCTCGTCGTAGGCATCCCCGCCAGGCCCTTCGGTGTAAAAGCCAACGAGGTAACTCAGCAGGTCGGCGTTGTCCTGGTCGTTGGCATCGAAGCGGTGCATGACCAGTTGGGGCAAGGTCAGCGATTCGTACGGCGGGTCCAGGTGCTGCCAGCCGTTGAAAGTTTTGTGGCTGCTGACGGCGGTGTGAAAGCGGTGCAGGTAAACGTTGTCGGGGTCCAGTGTTGTCAGGCCGTGGCGTTCAAGGACCTGTTGGGCAACTTCGCGGGCCATCTCGCGCATGTCGGGGCAGGCTTCGGTGAGCTTGCGTGCGAGCGTAAGCAGGCTTTGCTGTTCGTTGGAAGTAGGGATGTTGGAGGGCATCACGTTTGTCCTGGCTGGAAGGATAAACGTCAGTCTCGAAGGGGCACGGGCCATGAAGGCGGTGCATATTGCTTGCCTGAACGGCCAGTAAAGGTGGCTTTCACTTAATCTTTCCCATTTGCAGGTGTATCGTATTCGCCCTTCATCGCCAGCCCTGCTGGCAGCTTGATTGCGCCGAACATGAGGTACCCGCACCGATGTCCTTCACCCGTCGACAAATGCTCAAGGGCCTCACCGGCCTGGTTGTGGTAGGCCTGGGCGCCGGAGGCGCAGCGCGGTACTGGCTAGGCAAGGTCGAGGACGAGAATGCCGGGCACGACTACGAGCTGATCGCCGCGCCCCTGGACGTGGAACTGGTGCCGGGCTTCAAGACCGAGGCCTGGGCCTTTGGCCCTTCGGCGCCAGGTACCGAGCTGCGGGTACGCCAGGGCACCTGGCTGCGGGTGCGGTTCATCAACCACTTGCCGGTCGAAACCACCATTCACTGGCATGGCATCCGCTTGCCGCTGGAAATGGACGGCGTGCCGTACGTGTCGCAGCTGCCGGTCAAGCCGGGCGAATACTTCGACTACAAGTTCCGCGTGCCGGATGCGGGCAGCTACTGGTATCACCCACATGTCAGCAGCTCGGAAGAGCTCGGCCGCGGGCTGGTCGGCCCTCTGATCGTCGAGGAGCGCGAGCCTACCGGGTTCCTGCACGAGCGCACGCTGAGCCTGAAAAACTGGCACGTGGACGAGCAGGGCGCCTGGCTACCGTTCAGCATCCCGCGTGAGGCCGCGCGTAACGGCACGGCCGGGCGGCTGATCACCATCAACGGCCAGCCCGACGCGGTCACCGAGCTGCCGGCCGGCCAGGTGGTGCGGGTGCGCCTGCTGAACCTGGACAACACCTGGACCTACCGCCTGAACCTCAAGGGCAACTGCGAGGCGAAGATCTACGCCCTCGACGGCAACCCGGTGACCCCGCGGCCATTGGAGGATGAGTACTGGCTTGGCCCTGGCATGCGCATCTGCCTGGCCATCCGGATTCCCGAAGCGGGTGAGGAAATTTCCCTGCGCGACGGTTTCGTGCGCCTGGGTACCCTGCGTTCGGTGCCGAGCAACGACGCGCCGAGTGACTGGCCGCCAGCGCTGCCGGCCAACCCGATCGCCGAGCCGGACCTGGAGAATGCTGAAAAGCTCAACTTCAATTTCGAGTGGGCGGCCAAAGTTTCTGTCACCCCTGACCCGAACAAACCATCGAGCCTGTGGCAGATCAACGGCCAGGCCTGGGACATCACCGACAAGACATGCGCCGACCGGCCCATCGCCACGCTGCAGAAGGGCAAGAGCTACATCTTCGAGCTGAAGAACATGACCCAGTACCAGCACCCGATCCACCTGCATGGCATGAGTTTCAAGGTGATTGCCTCCAACCGGCACGACATCAAGGAGCCGTGGTTCACCGATACCTACCTGCTGGGCAAGAACGAGCGGGCCCAGGTGGCACTTGTGGCCGATAACCCGGGCACCTGGATGTTCCACTGCCACGTCATCGACCACATGGAAACCGGCCTGATGGCCGCGATAGCGGTGGTCTGATGCGCCCACACATCATCGATCGCAGCCGCGATCAGGAATTCATGCGCATGGCTCTGGCCCTGGCGGCTGAGGGCGCGGCCATGGGCGAGGTGCCGGTGGGGGCGGTGCTGGTGCAGCATGGCCAGGTAATCGGCCAGGGTTTCAACCGGCCCATTATCGACAGCGACCCGAGTGCGCATGCCGAAATGGTCGCCATTCGGGCTGCGGCGAAGTCGGCGAGCAACTATCGGCTGCCGGGCAGCACGCTGTATGTGACCCTGGAGCCTTGCAGCATGTGCGCGGGGTTGATCGTGCATTCGCGGGTGGCGCGGGTGGTATACGGGGCGCTGGAGCCCAAGGCGGGGATCGTGCAGAGCCAGGGGCAATTCTTTGGCCAGGGCTTCCTCAACCATCGGGTGATGGTCGAGGGCGGGGTGCTGGCGGAGGAGTGTGGGCAAATCCTCAGTGACTTTTTCAGGGCGCGAAGGGTAAAGAGGGGGGGGTAGCAGGTGGCTAACGATACATAGGTTGTTATAGGTTGTTGGTATCTACACAAGTAAGCTTTCCAGCGATGTTTCCGCTCCTGTAGGCGTTCTTCTGCATTTTTAATCCACTGACGATCAGTTCCCCGTTTTCAATATTTCTAAGTTCTGAGATAGGGATCTTGCTTGTATTAACTGCATCGTCAGTTACCTCGAGTATGAAGCGCCAGTCATTTTCTGGGCAATAGCTGTAGTCAGATTCTTTTACAGGTCTGTCGCTCCCCAATTTGATGGTGTTCCCCTTTGATGCATTGCTTACCTTAAAAAAATAAACCTGATCACTGCCGCAGTTGTGACTGCCCCTGTAGGCAGCTTTTCTTCGATATTCTATGTTCAAAGATGTGCAGGCGCTGTCGGTTGCGTTCTTGTATAGATGAAGTTTTCCTACGGCCACGTTTGGGTGGCTGGCGTGTGATTCCGCCCTTTTTACTTCTGCTGCCTTGTAATCATCTTTGAGGGGTGATTGTGCCTGTGCGAACGCAGTCAGGCTGAGCAGCCCAAGAATAATAAGGGGCTTGGTCATGCTTGTCTCCAACGCCGTGGTTGTGGAGATGCATCTATAGAAGGGAGGCTGCTAGGCGGCAACTGGCATATTTACCAGTTGCGTAATCGTTAGGTTTTTGCTGTCACATCAGGCGATGTATAACGCTCCAAGAGACTTGAAACGTAAATCGCTTCGGGTGTGGTGCTGTGAACTCACGGATGAAGCCGGGAAGGGACTGAATGCCGATCATTCCTGCGAACAGCCCCGTACAGATTTACATCGGCGGCGACTGCTCTGCCGGTTTGTCCTTATTTACCCCAGGCACATGCAAATTGCCCTCGGCCATCTGGCCTTCGAGCTGCGGCTGGGTCACCCAGGTCAGGATGTCGTAGTAACGGCGGATGTTGGCCACGAAGTGCACCGGCTCGCCGCCGCGGGCATAACCGTACTTGGTCTTGCTGTACCACTGCTTCTGCGCCAGGCGCGGTAGCATTTTCTTCACGTCCAGCCACTTGTTCGGGTTGAGCTTCTCGCGCTTGGCCAGGGTACGGGCGTCTTCCAGGTGCCCGCTGCCAACGTTGTAGGCAGCCAGGGCGAACCAGGTACGGTCGGGTTCCTGGATGCTGTCGTCAAGTTGCTCTTTGATCAGCATGAAATACTTGGCACCACCCTGGATGCTCTGTTTCGGGTCCAGGCGATTGGACACGCCCATGGCCTGCGCCGTGCGCTGGGTGAGCATCATCAGGCCGCGCACGCCCGTCTTGGAGGTGACTTCCGGCTGCCACATCGATTCCTGGTAGCCGATGGCCGCCAGCAGGCGCCAGTCCACCTGTTCGACCTTGGCGTAGCTCTTGAAGTGCTTCTCGTACTTGGGCAGCCGCTGCTGCAAATGCTGGGCGAAGGTATAGGCGCCGACGTAGCCGAGTACGTCGACATGGCCGTAATAGCGGTCTTTCAGGCGCTGCAGGGTGCCGTTCTTCTGGGCCTTGTCGAGAAACTCGTTGACCTCGTTGAGCAGGCTGTTGTCCTCGCCGGCCGCCACCGCCCAGCGCTGGTCGCGGGTGTCGCCCAGGTCGAAGGCGACCCGAACGTTGGGGAAGTACACCTGGTTCATCGCCAGTTCGTTGGAGTCGACCAGGGTCAGGTCGATCTGGCCTTCATCGACCATGCGCAGCAGGTCGACCACCTCGACGGCGTCGGATTCTTCGTATTCCAGGCCCGGATACTGCTTTTTCAGCTCAGCCAGCTGGTCGGCATGGCTGCTGCCCTTGAGCACCATGATCTTCTTGCCGACCAAGCCCTTGGCTTCGGTCGGGCGCGAGCGGCCGTTGCGGTAGATGACTTGAGGGGTGACTTCCAGGTACGGGTGGGAGAATTTCGCCTGGGTCTTGCGCCGTTCGCTGCTTACCAAGCCGGCGGCTGCCAGCACCGGGCCGGAGGGCTTGCCCAGCTCGTCGAACAGTTGATCGAGGTTATCGGCGGTCTCGATCTCCAGCTTTACGCCGAGATCATCGGCGAAATGCTTGACTAGTTCGTATTCGAAGCCGGTTTCGCCGTTACGGTCCTGGAAATACGTCGCCGGGCTGTTGCGGGTGATTACGCGCAGCACGCCATCCTCCTTCACGCGCTCGAGGGTGCTGGGTTTTTCAACACAGGCACCGAGCATCAGAAAGAGTCCGGTTGCGATGAGCCATCTGGCGCAGCGCTGGCGCAAAGCAGTGTGGGCGAACATAGCTTGCAGTATACGCAAAGGACAGGCGGCGCCATATCTCGACAACAGATAGCTTGTCTGGTAGCGGGTTCTGTGTTCAGGGTGTTTGCCGTTAGGGGTGTGCCGCCTGGCAGATCGAGCGCCGCCCGCGCGGCGCATCGCGAGCAACGCTCGCTCCTACGTTTGTTTTCGGCCAATAACGCCTGTGACAGGCGCGCGCGACCGCCTTGTTTGTTCGGCGCGATATCGAGTCATGCGCCAAGGGGCGCGCGCGCGTTTGCCTCAGGAATAATTGGTCCGAAACAAACGTAGGAGCGAGCGTTGCTCGCGATGCGCCGCGCGGGCGGCGCTCGATCTGCCAGGCGACACATCTCCAAAGCCGATCACCTCGAATTTCTGACCCGCAAGTCCGGTTCCACCGCCCGACAGGCGCGGCGTAGAGCAGGTGCCGAAAGCCGCGGAATTAGGCTAGAATGCACGGCCTCTAAGCACACCCCTTCCTGAGGCTGTCCCGACGATGTTGATCCTGCGCGGCGCTCCTGCCCTTTCTGCCTTTCGCCACGGTAAATTACTCGAGCAACTGAGCCAGAAAGTCCCCGCTGTTACTGGTTTGTATGCCGAATTCGCCCACTTCGCCGATGTCGACGGCGAGCTGACCGCCGACCAGCAGCAGGTGCTGGGCCGTCTGCTCAAGTACGGCCCGAGCGTGCCGGTACAGGAGCCGACCGGCCGCCTGTTCCTGGTCGTGCCGCGCCTGGGCACCATCTCGCCCTGGGCCAGCAAGGCCAGCGACATCGCCCACAACTGCGGCCTGCAGTCGATCCAGCGCCTTGAGCGCGGCATCGCCTACTACGTCGCCGGCAACCTGAGCGAAGCCGATGCACAGGCCGTCGCCGCCGAACTGCACGACCGCATGACCCAGCGCGTGCTGGCCCAGCTGGAGCAGGCATCCGACCTGTTCAGCCACGCCCAGCCCAAGCCGATGACCTCGGTCGACATCCTCGCCGGTGGCCGCGACGCCCTGGCCAAGGCCAACGTCGACCTGGGCCTGGCCCTGGCTGAAGACGAGATCGACTACCTGGTCGCCGCTTTCCAGAACCTTGCGCGCAACCCGAACGACATCGAACTGATGATGTTCGCCCAGGCCAACTCCGAGCACTGCCGTCACAAGATCTTCAACGCCAGTTGGGACATCGACGGCCAGGCTCAGGAAAAGAGCCTGTTCGGCATGATCAAGAACACCTACCAGATGCACAGCGAAGGCGTGCTGTCTGCTTACAAGGACAACGCCTCGGTGATCGTCGGCAACGTTGCCGGCCGTTTCTTCCCGAACCCTGAAACCCGCCAGTACGGCGCGGTGCAGGAGCCGGTGCACATCCTGATGAAAGTCGAGACGCACAACCACCCGACCGCCATCGCGCCGTTCTCCGGTGCTTCCACCGGCTCCGGCGGCGAAATTCGCGACGAAGGCGCCACCGGCCGTGGCGCCAAGCCTAAGGCTGGCCTGACCGGCTTTACCGTGTCCAACCTGCGCATCCCGGGCTTCGAACAGCCATGGGAGCAGGCGTACGGCAAGCCTGAGCGCATCGTCGACGCCCTCGACATCATGGTCGAAGGCCCACTGGGTGGCGCAGCGTTCAACAATGAATTCGGTCGCCCGGCCCTGACCGGCTACTTCCGTACCTTCGAGCAAGCCATCAACACCCCGCACGGCGAAGAAGTGCGCGGCTACCACAAGCCGATCATGCTCGCCGGCGGCATGGGCAACATCCGAGAAGACCACGTGCAGAAGGGCGAGATCACCGTCGGCGCCAAGCTGATCGTGCTCGGCGGCCCGGCCATGCTGATCGGCCTGGGTGGCGGTGCGGCTTCGTCGGTCGCCACCGGTGCCAGCTCTGCCGACCTGGACTTCGCTTCGGTACAGCGCGAAAACCCGGAAATGGAGCGCCGTTGCCAAGAGGTCATCGACCGCTGCTGGCAGCTGGGCGACAAGAACCCGATCGCCTTCATTCACGACGTTGGCGCCGGCGGTATCTCCAACGCCTTCCCTGAGCTGGTCAACGACGGTGGCCGCGGTGGCCGCTTCGAACTGCGCAATGTGCCCAACGATGAGCCGGGCATGGCCCCGCACGAAATCTGGAGCAACGAATCGCAGGAACGTTACGTGCTGGCCGTCAGCGCTGTCGACTTCGACCGCTTCCAGGCCATCTGTGAACGTGAGCGCTGCCCGTTCGCCGTTGTGGGTGAGGCGACTGAAGAACCGCACCTGACCGTGACCGACAGCCACTTCGACAACACCCCGGTGGACATGCCGCTGGACGTGCTGCTGGGCAAGCCGCCGCGCATGCACCGTTCGGTCACCCGTGAAGCCGAACTTGGCGATGAATTCGACCCAAGCACCCTGTCGCTGGCCGATTCAGTCGAGCGCGTGCTGCACCACCCTGCGGTGGCCAGCAAGAGCTTCTTGATCACCATCGGCGACCGCACCATCACCGGCCTGGTGGCCCGTGACCAAATGGTCGGCCCATGGCAGGTGCCGGTGGCCGACTGCGCCGTTACCGCCACCAGCTTCGACGTCTACACCGGTGAAGCCATGGCCATGGGTGAGCGCACCCCGCTGGCCCTGCTCGACGCCCCGGCGTCTGGCCGCATGGCCATCGGCGAAACCCTGACCAACCTCGCCGCCTCGCGGATCGAGAAGCTGTCCGACATCAAACTGTCGGCCAACTGGATGTCCGCCGCCGGCCACCCGGGTGAAGACGCCCGCCTGTACGACACCGTCAAGGCTGTCGGCATGGAGCTGTGCCCTGAGCTGGGTATCACCATTCCGGTCGGCAAAGACTCGATGTCGATGAAGACCAAGTGGAGCGAAGAGGGCGTCGAGAAGAGCGTGACCTCGCCGATGTCGCTGATCATCACCGGCTTCGCCCCGGTCACCGACATCCGCAAGACCCTGACCCCGCAACTGCGCATGGACAAGGGCGAAACCGACCTGATCCTGATCGACCTGGGCCGCGGCAAGAACCGCATGGGCGCCTCAATCCTGGCGCAGACCCACGGCAAGTTGGCCAATGCCGCACCGGACGTCGACGATGCCGAAGACCTCAAGGCCTTCTTCGCCGTGATCCAGGGCCTCAACGCCGACGGCCACCTGCTGGCCTACCACGACCGTTCCGATGGTGGCCTGATGACCACCGTGCTGGAAATGGCCTTCGCCGGCCACTGCGGCTTCGACCTGGAGCTGGACACCCTGACCAGCAAAGCGGAAAAAGTCGCCGCCATCCTCTTCAACGAAGAGCTGGGTGCGGTCATCCAGGTTCGCCAGGATGCCACCCCAGACGTACTGGCCCAGTTCAGCGCCGCTGGCTTGGGTGAAGACTGCGTCGCGGTGATCGGCCGGCCGACCAACAACAGCGAAGTGGTCGTGCGCCTGAACAGTGAAGAACTGTTCATGGGCGACCGTCGCCTGCTGCAACGCCAGTGGGCCGAGACCAGCTACCAGGTTCAGCGCCTGCGTGACAACGCCGAATGCGCCGACCAGGAATTCGACGCGCTGCTCGAAGAAGACAACCCGGGCCTGTCGGTCAAGCTGGGCTACGACGTCAACGACGACATCGCTGCCCCGTACATCAAGAAAGGCGTGCGCCCGCAAGTGGCGATCCTGCGTGAGCAGGGCGTCAACGGCCAGGTCGAGATGGCTGCCGCCTTCGACCGCGCCGGCTTCGCCGCCATTGACGTGCACATGAGCGACATCCTGGCTGGTCGTGTCGACTTCGAAGCCTTCAAAGGCCTGGTTGCTTGCGGCGGCTTCTCGTACGGTGACGTGCTGGGTGCCGGTGAGGGCTGGGCCAAGTCGGCGCTGTTCAACGCCCGTGCCCGCGATGCCTTCCAGGCCTTCTTCGAGCGCACCGACAGCTTCGCCCTTGGCGTGTGCAACGGTTGCCAGATGATGTCCAACCTGCACGAGCTGATCCCGGGCACCGAGTTCTGGCCGCACTTCGTGCGTAACCGTTCCGAGCAGTTCGAAGCCCGTGTGGCCATGGTCGAGGTGCAGAAGTCCAACTCGATCTTCCTGCAGGGCATGGCCGGTTCGCGCATGCCGATCGCCATCGCCCACGGCGAAGGCCATGCCGAGTTCGCCAACGAAGCGGCACTGCTGGAAGCCGACGTGTCCGGTTGCGTGGCCCTGCGCTACGTCGACAACCACGGCAAGGTCACCGAAACCTACCCGGCCAACCCGAACGGCTCGCCGCGTGGTATCACCGGCCTCACCAGCCGTGACGGCCGCGTGACCATCATGATGCCGCACCCGGAGCGTATGTTCCGCGCTGTGCAGAACTCCTGGCGCCCGGATGAGTGGCAGGAAGATGCTGCGCTGATGCGTATGTTCCGCAACGCGCGCGTCTGGGTGAACTAAGGCGTGTACAAGCTCGCCTTCTTCGTCCCGGCCAGCCATGTCGAGGTGGTCAAGGCTGCCGTATTCGCCGCCGGTGGCGGGCGAATCGGTGACTATGACCACTGCGCCTGGCAAACCCTGGGCCAAGGCCAGTTTCGCCCGTTGGACGGCAGCCAGCCGTTTCTCGGGCAAACCGGCCAGGTCGAGGTGGTCGAGGAATGGAAGGTAGAGCTGGTGGTGGCTGACGACCTGATCGCTCAGGTCGTTGCCGCGCTCAAGCAGAGCCACCCGTACGAGACGCCAGCCTATGAAGTCTGGCCACTGGCCGACTTCTAGAGCGCATCAAGGCTTTTCGCGGGCAAGCCCGCTTGTACAGGGATATCACCGGTACTGAAGCTTGTGATATCCCTGTGGGAGCGGGCTTGCCCGCGAAGAGGCCCTATAATCCCGCCACAACTTCATTGCCAGGCTCAGGCCGTTTCAACCCGCTACACGCCAACAACCCCACCTCGAACAGCACCCACATCGGCACCGCCAGCATCGTCTGCGAAAACACGTCCGGCGGCGTCAGAATCATCCCCACCACAAAGCACCCGACGATCACGTAGGGCCGGCTACGGCGCAGTGTCGCCACATCCGCCAACCCCACCCAGACCACGATGAACGTCGCCACCGGGATCTCGAACGCCAGCCCGAATGCCAGGAACAGCGCCATGATGAAGTCCAGGTACTGGCTGATGTCGGTCATCATCGCCACCCCATCGGGCGTGACGCTGGCGAAAAAGCCGAACATCATCGGGAACACCAGAAAGAACGCGAACGCCATGCCGGCATAGAACAGCAGAATGCTCGACACCAGCAGCGGCAGGGCAATGCGCCGTTCCCGGCGGTACAGCCCCGGCGCCAGAAACCCCCAGGCCTGGTGCAACAACAGCGGCATGGCGACGAACAGCGCGCACATCGCGGTCAGCTTGAAGGGTGTCAGAAACGGTGAAGTGACACTGGTCGCGATCATGCTGGCGCCCTCTGGCAGGAAGCGGCGCAGTGGCTCCGAGATCAGTGTGTAGAGCGTCTGGGCGAAGGGGAACAGGCCGGCGAACACCAGCGCGACCAGCCCCAGGCAACGCACCAGGCGCTTGCGCAGTTCGCGCAGGTGCTCGGTCAGCGGCATGCCTGCCGCAGGGTCCATGGCAAGGCTCATGAGGCATTCTCCCTGGGTGCAGCGACGGTTGCCGGGTCATTGGCCGGTGGTGCGGCAAGGCTGATGCCCTGGCGCATTTCCTGTTCCAGGCGCTGCAGGGGCGCGCTGTCGAAGTTGGGCAACTCGATCTCGCGCTCCATCTGTGCGCGCAGGCCCTGCATGGCCCTGCGCGCCTGGCCGAGGCCGCGCCCAAGCGTGCGTGCCGCAACGGGCAGCCGCTCGGGGCCCAGCACCAGCAGTGCGACGATGCCGACCAGCAGCAATTCGCTGAAGCCTACCTCGAACATCAGGCCTGACGGTCCGCTTGCGGCTGGGGCGTTGCCTGGCCGGTCAACGGCGCCTGTTGCTGCACCTGGGCGGTGCCGGGCGGGGTGACGTCGTTGTCACCGCCCATGGACTTGCGAAACCCCTGGATCGCCTCGCCAACATCGCTGCCCAGGCCCTTGAGGCGCTTGGTGCCAAACAGCAGGAATACGATCATCAGTACGATCACCAGTTGCCAGATTCCAATGCCACCCATTGCGACTACTCCTGTAAGGCCATGAAAAGGAAGGGTAATCCTGCCTCGTGCAGATGACGTGAACATGACGGAACGCACCCTTGCCATCTACCTGCAACAACCGGCGTGTTGACTGGCGCTTTTACTGGCCATGAGAGGCGGGTGCAGATGGGTGGTAAACGACAGCACGGCGCGGCCCTGCTGATGGTGATGCTGGTGTTGGCGATGCTCGCCGCCGGTATGGCCTGGCTGGTGGAAGATGGCCGGCGCCAGGTTGATGAAGTGCGCTTGTTGCACCAGCGGGTGCAGGTCAGGGCCATGGAACAGGCCGGCCTGGCCTATGCCGAGCAGGCGCTGCGCGACCCGGCCTGGCGGCTGAGCCCGTTGTTCTGGCAGGCCTTGCGCGGGCAACCGCTGAACTACGATTTTGGCGCAGGCCAGGCGCAACTGCGGGTGCGCGACCAGCACACGTGCTTCAACGTCAACGCATTGCTCGGTGCCGACGGTGAGCGGGCCGAGCGCCAGTTGCGCCGCCTGCTGGGCGACGACATGGCGGCAGAACGCCTGGTCGATGCCCTGGCCGATTGGCTGGACAATGACAGCGATACTCGCCTGCAAGGGGCTGAAAGTGCCCAATACCTGCGCCAGCAACCCGCGCGCCTGGCGGCCAACCAACCGATGCTCGACACCAGCGAGCTGAACTTGCTGCTGGAGCCAGATGCCACGCGCCAGGGCCGCTACCCAATGCTGTGCGCTTTGCCGCAAACCACTGGCTGGCGTTTGAACGCCAATGCCTTGGGCCTGGAGCATCTGCCCATGCTCGAAGCGTTATACGAGGGGCGCTACCCACGCGCGCTGCTCAGCCGCATCATCAGTGGCCGGCCGGCGTCGGGGTATGTGGATGCCGCTGCGCTGCGCAAGGCGTTGGGGGCGGTGGATGACGAGACGTTCGAACGGTTGAGCGAAGGGTTGCTGCTGAACAGTGGGCATTTTCTGTTGCAACTGTCGTTCGAAGAAGAGGGGCGGGTGATGCGCAGCGCGTTTCAGGTGGAGGCGCTGGGGGTGGTGCAGTGGCATGCACGGGTGCCGGCGCAGCAGGTGCGGGTGCGTAGTCGGGAGCCGATGATTTGGTAAGCGGAACATCCTTGAAAAGATGGTTTAAAATCTTATCACTCACCTCTGGCAATCCTCATTGCTCCCAAGGGGTCAGGCGTGCTGGCTAAGTCAATTGTCACCACAGAGCGTGGGCCCGCCCATATAGCAGAAATTTGACTTCCCGCAAAAGCATGGAGGCCGATACCAGCGAGCACTGTTATGCTCGCAACAGTTACTGGGGGCCACTTGGCGATAACGTTAATGCCCCAATGATAAGTGGCGTGCACATCTATAATTTTGCGGTCAACAGTCTCTGTCATATGTCTAAAACCAGAGATGCGGTTTGCTAAGGCGTCATATAAGTTCGGGTGCACCATATTTATTACCGTTTTAGAGATTGGAGGCGTGGGGCCGGCACCATCGATATCGTCTAGTAAAGGCCTTACAGTTGGTGATGCTCCAGGCGCGGGGTAAATATTTTGCAGAAACCAGTTCCCTGCACGACGTATCAAGTGCCAGATTCGTCCGTTGGGATCCAGCCTATTGACAGGGTCATTTTGGCAGTATGCATAGCTATTAACGCCGCCTTTACCGAAAGGTGATAACGAGTCAGATTGGCCGAACCGCATCACCCTTGGATTGAACCAACGATGACCATGGCCCAGTGGGTAACATCCCGACATTGCATTAAATCGTTGCCCGGTAAAGCCTAGTGGTGTGTTGAAACTGTCTGGGGCAGGAAAACCGTAAACAGTGAAGCGCTGTTGATGAGGCCCGTCGGTGGTCCCCAGCACAGTCATGAGTTGATCAACCCTGTAAAGCGAGGTGCTAGCGCCTGGCGTGCACTGTGCCACGACGCCTGCCTCACTGGCAAAGTAGCGCGTTGTGCAGGGGCCTGTCTCGGTCGAGAGTGCGCCGTTCTGATAAAACAGTTTATGAGTACGTGACAGAGGGCCGTGAGAAAGCATGATGAACCTGCCATGAAGTATGGGATGTCCGAAGATTCGGGCATTTCCCTCTCTCGGTCTACTGACAGAATTACCAGGTGTTGGGTCCAGACGCTTTTTGGCCTGCGCAGGTAACTCGAAACGGAATAAGCATCCACCGAGTTACCTGCCTGGCTCAACTGAGTCTACGGAAAGCCTTTCGATCAGACCGTCCCGATCTCCCCGCCATCATCACGCTGAATCACCACCGTCGAAGCCCGCGGCCTTACCGTAGCCCCAGCCGGGGTCGCATCGGTCGCCTTGTCGGTATACGGCCAATTCTCCGGGTGCTGGATGTTGACGAACATCGACTTGTTGTCCGGGCTGAAGGCAATGCCCGTCACCTCGCAACCGTTCGGCCCGACAAAGAAGCGCCGCAAGTCCACCTGGTTCTGCGCGTTGACCGGCACCTGCTTGCCCGTGGCATCTACCAGGTCAGTGGGGATTACCGCCAGCAGCTGGTCATTGGTGTAGTCGGTCAGCGTGGTTTCACCGTTGTCGGTCTCGAACCACAACACGCCACGGCTATCGAAGCTCATGCCGTCAGGGCTGGCGAACTGGTTCAGTTCGGTCAGGCCAGAGCGGTTGATGTCGGCGGTCCCGGCGGCATTGGCGCCAAACACGAAGATGTCCCAGGTGAAGCTCAACTGGTCGTCGCTGTCGTGCCAGCGAATGATGTGGCCGTGGCGGTTCGGGCCACGCGGGTTGGCCGCGTCGACTTTCTCTGGCGTACGCGCGCTGTTGTTGGTCAGGGTCAGGTAGACATCGCCATTGAGCGGGTTGACCGTGGTCCATTCTGGGCGGTCCATCGGGGTCGCGCCCACGGCATCGCCAGCACCCCGGGTGTTGAGGATGATGCCCGGCAGGTCACCGTACAGCGCGCCAAGGGTGCTGCCGGCGGTGGTGGGGGTGGCGACGTCGAGCAACAGCCACACGCCGGTGCCGTCGGCATTGAAGCGGGCCACATAGAGCTTGCCTTGGTCCATGTACTTGGCACCGGTGGCCAGGCGGTCGGCCGGGCTGGCGTCAGCGGCGTCCCACACGGCTGTGGAGACGAACTTGTACAGGTACTCGTTGTTCGAGTCGTCGCCCATGTACCAGACCAGCGGCTTGCCGGCCACCGGCAGGCCTGGGCAGCACCCTTCGTGGCGGAAGCGGCCCAGCGCGGTGCGCTTGGTGGCCAGGGTGGCGTTGTTGTACGGGTCGATCTCGACGATGTAGCCATAGGTGCTGGCTTCGTTGCGGTAGTCGTCGGTGGCGCTGGCGCCTTTGACCGTTACGTCGAAACGGGCGAATTCGTCATTCACCTCGGTGCTGTCACCGGCGGCGCTTTCCCATTTGTACTGGCCGCTGGAGGTGCCTACGCCGATACGGCGCTGGTCTTCAGGGCGTGTGCCTTTGTTGACGAAGATGCCCGGCCAGTTCTCTTCGCAGGTCAGGTAGGTGCCCCACGGGGTGTAGCCGTTGCCGCAGTTGTTGTTGGTGCCGCGGCAGTGGGTGCCGCCCGTGGAGTACTTGGTCTTGACGTGGTCGGTGCCGCGCAGCGGGCCGGTGATCTCCATGCGCGAGGCGGTGGTGAAGCGGCGGTTCAGCGGGTCGTTGTCGACCACCTGCCAGCGCCCGCTGACTTTCTGCAGGCGTACCACGCCGGCGCCGTGGGCGTTGATCTCTTTGCGGATTTCTTCGGCCGGGCGCTTGCCGTTGACGTCAGTGGTCGGGCCGGCCGGGTGCAGGGCTGCCGCGTCGATGTATTCGAAGTTGATGGCCAGCAAGCCGTCTTCGGAGCTGCCATTGATCGGGAAGAAGTGCATGCCGTCATGGTGCATGCCCATGGCATTGGCCTGGTCGGTGGAGGTGTTGCTGCCATCGGACTTCCACGGGTTGCCATTGCTGTTCAGCGGTGTGCCCCACGGCGCCAGCACATAGGCGCTGTAGCCTGCCGCGACGACACAGGCATCGGTGCGCGAGCCTGGGATGGACTGGAAGCCCAGTGCCAGTTTCGGGACTTCCGGTTCGGTTACCGGTGGCTCGGTCACCGGTGGTTCGGTGACAGGATCATCGTGATCGGAACCGCCATCACCGTCGAAGCAGCCTGTCAGGCCGGTCCCGGCGATCATGGCGATGGCGGCGCCCAGGCTGCCGCGCATGATGCTGCGGCGGCTCAGGTAGGCGTCCATGACGCTGGCCATCGGCAGATTGCCGCTGTGGTTCCGGTCCAGGTTGTCGCCGGTATCTCGACTCATCAGGGTGTCCTTATGTTGGCTGAGTTAGAGGAAACCGCGACTTTAGAGCGCAAGTATGATGATTCCTTGGCAGAAATATGAACGCGCGCTTAAAACTACTCGTTCTTACGTTTGGCCCTGACAGATCAATTCGGAATTGCTGTCTGATTTCTGCCATCAAACTGTCATGCGAACGCCGCAACATCCGGAGCCCAACGTGAACTTGGTTAAGGATGGCGGGCTCGATGGTAAGCAGTGTGAACAGGCGCGAAGTGATCAGCTGGATGGGCGTCGGTGCCTTGGCACCCTTGCTCGGCGCCTGTTCCGCCTTGCCAGGCCAACGTGGTGGCAATGCCAACCTGGATTTGCTGTATGTCGCCGACACCCTCGATGCCCGCCAGCCTGGCTTGGCCGTTGTCCCGGCAACGCGCCTGGGGCCGGTCAGCCACCTGGGGCGTGCGCCGTGGATGACCGGTGCCAGTGCCAGCATCGCCTTCCCGCACTTGGCCCCCTTGCTGGATGCCAGCCAGGCCGCGCACGCCAACCTCGGTGGTTACGCCGTGCTGGCCGCATTGCTGGAGCAGTTGCGTGGCGAGGCCGGGGCGGGCAACAGCCTGACCCTGGAAAACGGCCAAGGCTGGAACGGCAGCGGCCTGGCCTACCTGACCCAGGGTGAAAGCGGCGTGCAGGGCAGCCAATTGCTGGGCAGCGACGCACGCGTCAGCAGTGACGAGCGTGTGCTCTGGCCGCAGCGCAGCACGGCGCTTTACCGGCAGGCTGCTGCCATTACGCTGGGCGCGGGGCTGGCCGACGAACAACGTGAAACCCTGGGGCTTGAAGCACTGCACCTGTTCGAGCGGGGCGGTGCGCGGATTGCCGTGGTCGGCGTGACCGACCCTTACGCCCAAGACCAGAAAGCCTCCCTCAAACAGTGGTACCAGTCTTTGCTGCCGGTATTCGAGCAGGCCCGGCGCGAAGCCGACCTGGTCGTGGCCATGGCCGATGTCGGCACCGGGCCGGGGCTGTGGCTGGCTGAACGGCTGCCGGCAATCGACGTGTTGCTCTGTGCGCGTGGCCAGGACCTGTGGCCGACGCCCGTGCAGGCCACCCAGGCCAACGGCCGCCGCGTACCGGTGCTGTTTGCCGGGTGCCGGGGCAGCGGGGCGTTTCGCCTGCGTTGCCAACAGGTGGCCGGGCAATGGCAGTTCGAGGGGCGTTTCTTCCCAGCGTTCGAACAGCAGCTTTCCCCGGCTGCGCAGGTGCGCGCCCGGCAATTTCAGGCACAGCTGAACCAACAGCGCGCCGGCCACGCGGCGTGGCTCGACCAACCACTGGCCAAGGCACCCCAGGCCTTGTGGCGGCGTGACACCCGCGGCGGCAGCTGGGACCGCCTGCTGCACCAGGCCCTGGCCGATGACAACAATTTGCCTGTGCTGCTGCCGGGCCTGCGTTATGACTGCCCATTGGCCGCAGGTGCAGCGATCACCCGCGAGCACCTGATCAGCCTGACCGGCGGCTACCCGGCCCCGGTGGTCGAGGCCCCGGCCCGGCAGGTGGAGCAAGTGCTGGAAAATGCCGCCGAACAGCTGTTCGGCGACCCGCTGCTGCTGGACAACAGCCAAGACCTGCCGCGCTGGCAGGGCCAGGCCTGGGGTGTCAGCTACAGCCCGCAAGGCAAGCGCATCACCGGCCTGGAACCGGTCCAGGGGCTGTGCCGCACCTTTGGCCTGCAGTTCGCGTCGCAGGCCGGCGAGCCACTTTGGCAGCGGGTAGAAGCCTGGCTGACGAGGCAAGGCGCCGACTGGCAACTGGCGCCGCTGCAGGTGCCCGAGGTGCGCTATGTGCAGGGGCACCCGGGCTGGCATCCACGGCAGTTGGCTTCGTGAGCCTTGGCGCGCGGCTGCTCACCGGTGGCTGCCTGACGTTGGCCGGTTGGCTGGCGGCGCAGTGCGTGCTGCAACTGGGCCGCCAGCCACAACCGGCCAGCCCCGCCCAGGCGGCTGCAGCCCAGTTGCCTGGGTTGATGGTCGGCCATTGGCAGGCGCCGGTCGATGACGGCGCGATCGTCATTACCCGTTTGCCACTGCACTACCTGGGTGGCCTCAAGGCCCAGCCGTTGTCGGCCAGCGTGGTGGTGCTGCGCTACGGCCAGCAGGTGCGCACGTTGGCCCGCGGCCAGCGCCTGGCGCCAGGGATCGTGCTACAGGACATCGACACCGATGGCCTGATTTTCAACAACCAGGGGCGGCGCGAACGCCTGCCCTGGCCGCCACGCCCCGCCGTGACCGGCTTCAAGCGGCAAGGATGAACGATGCCTGTTAAATACTGCGTGGCGGCTGCGCTGAGCCTGGCCCTGGCCGTGGCCTTACCCCAGGCCAGTGCCGAGGAGCCGGTGTTCGATGACAACGGCACGCCGATGTACGAAGTGAACTTCGTCGACACCGAACTGGGCGAGTTCATCGACAGCGTGTCGCGCATCACCGGCACCACGTTCATCGTCGACCCCCGGGTAAAGGGCAAGGTCACCGTGCGCACCGTCGACCTGCACGACGCCGATGCCATCTATGACATCTTCCTGGCGCAGCTGCGCGCCCAGGGTTACGCCACCGTCGACCTGCCCAATGGCAGCGTGAAGATCGTCCCCGACCAGGCGGCGCGCCTGGAACCGGTGCCGGTGGAGCCTGCCGGGCAGCAGGGCGCGGGCAGCGACAGCGTGGCCACGCGGGTATTCGATCTACGCAACGCGGCCACCGAGCAAGTGGTTGGCATCCTCAAACCCCTGGTCGACCCACGGGTAGGGGTGATCACCCCGTACCCGGCCGCGCACCAGTTGGTGGTTACCGACTGGCGCAGCAACCTCGAACGCATCGCCAGCCTGCTGCGCCAGCTCGACCGCCCCAGCGAAGCAGTGGGCAGCGCCAGCACCCAAGTCATGTACCTGCGCCACGCCAATGCCAGTGAAGTGGTGAAGGTATTGCGCGGGCTCAGCCAGGAAGGCATGGCACCGGCGCAAAGCACAGGCGAAGGGGAGAGCAAAGAGCCGCCGGTGACGGCTGCCGCCAGTAGCTCGGGCATCCGCCTGGAGTACGAAGAGGGCACCAATGCCGTGGTCATGGTCGGCCCCGACAGCGAACTGGCCGCCTACCGCGCCATCGTCGAGCAACTGGACATCCGCCGCGCCCAGGTGGTGGTCGAGGCGATCATCGCCGAGGTCTCCGACAGCAGTGCGCAAGAGCTGGGCGTGCAGTGGTTGTTCGCTGACGAGAAGTTCGGTGCCGGTATCGTCAACTTCGGCAGCAATGGGGTGAACATCGCCAACATTGCGGGGGCTGCGGCCAGCGAAGACAGTGAGGCACTGGGCAAACTGCTGTCGGCCACCACGGGTGCCACGGCGGGCATCGGCCATTTTGGGGGCGGTTTCAACTTTGCCATGCTGGTCAATGCGCTCAAGGGCAAGAGCGGTTTCAACCTGCTCTCCACCCCGACCCTGCTTACCCTGGACAATGCCGAGGCGTCGATCCTGGTCGGCCAGGAAGTGCCCTTCGTCACCGGCTCCGTGACACAGAACAACGCCAACCCTTACCAAACCATCGAGCGCAAGGAAGTCGGGGTCAAGCTGCGGATCAAGCCGCAGATCAACGTCGACAACAGCGTGCGCCTGGACATCGTCCAGGAGGTCTCGTCGATTGCCGATTCCAGCGCCGCCAGCGATGTGATCACCAACAAGCGCGAGATCAAGACCAAGGTCATGGTCGAAGACAACGGCCTGGTGATTCTGGGGGGGCTGATCAGCGACGAGTTGAGCACCAGCAACCAGCGGGTGCCGCTGCTCGGGGACATTCCTTACCTGGGCCGCCTGTTCCGCTCCGACGCCAGCAAGAACACCAAGCAGAACTTGATGGTCTTCATCCGCCCGCGCATCCTGCGCGACGGGCCGAGCCTGGCCGGGCTCAGCGAGAACAAGTACCGCACCTTGCAGCAGACCACCCCGCTTCAGCTGCCAAACCTTGCGGGCGCAGAAGGTGGTACGCCACTGCTGCAGGTGTTCCCCGCCAGCCGAGCGCGCCTGGAAGGGGGTGACTGGTGATGCTGCCCTATCGCCTGGCACGCCAGACCGGCCTGGCCATGACCCCGACCGACAGCGGCTGGCAATTGTGGCTGCGCCGCGACGCCGACAGTGACCAGTTGCAGGAGCTGCTGCGTGCGCATGGTCAGCCCAGCGCGCTGGCCTACCTGGAGCCTGCGGCATTCGACGAGCAATTGGGCCAGTTTTATCAGGGCGGCGATGCGGCCACCGAAGCGCTGATCGAAGGCATTGGCGACCAGGTAGACCTCGACAGCCTGATGAGCGAGATGCCGCGCATCGAAGACTTGCTCGAAAGCGATGACGAGGCGCCGGTCATCCGCCTGATCAATGGCCTGTTCGGCCAGGCCTTGCGCCTGCGTGCCTCGGACATTCATATCGAGACCTTCGAGCAGAGCCTGGTGGTGCGCCTGCGGGTCGACGGCCACCTGCGCGAGGTGCTGCGCCCGCCGCGTGCGCTGTCGGCGATGCTGGTGTCGCGGATCAAAGTCATGGCGCGGCTGGACATCGCCGAGAAACGCCAGCCCCAGGACGGCCGCATCACCTTACGTGCGGCGGGGCGTGAGGTCGATGTGCGGGTGTCGACCTTGCCCGGCATCCACGGCGAGCGCGTGGTGATGCGTGTGCTCGACAAGCAGGCCAGCCTGCTGGCGCTGGACAACCTGGGCATGCCGGCAGCGGTGCTCGATGGCCTGCGCAGTTGCCTGGCGCGGCCCAATGGCATCGTGCTGTCCACTGGCCCGACCGGCTCGGGCAAGACCACCACGCTGTACGCCAGCCTCAACAGCCTCAACGATGGCAGCCGCAACATCCTCACCGTCGAAGACCCGGTGGAGTACGCCATCGCCGGTATCGGCCAGACCGCGATCAACCCCCGCGCCGGGCTGACATTCGCCACGGGCCTGCGGGCCATCCTGCGCCAGGACCCGGATGTGATCATGCTGGGTGAGATCCGCGACCAGGAAACCGCGCAGATAGCCGTGCAGGCCAGCCTCACCGGCCACTTGGTGCTGTCGACCCTGCACACCAACAGTGCGGTGGGCGCGGTGACCCGCTTGCGTGACATGGGCATCGAACCGTTCCTGATTGCCTCGTGCCTGCGCGGTGTGTTGGCCCAGCGCCTGGTGCGGCGGCTGTGCCAGTGCGCGGTGGCGCAGCCGCTGCAAGCGGCCGAGCGTGACCTGTGGCCTGAACTGTGTGCATTGGGCAGCAGTTACCACGCAGTGGGGTGTGAGCTGTGCCAGGGCAGCGGTTATGTCGGGCGCCTGGGCCTGTACGAATTCATCGAACTGGACGCCGGCCTGATCGCGCTGCTGTACGACGGCGCCAGTGAGCAAGCCATGCAGGACTACTTGGCCGATCGTCGACGCAGCCTGGTGGCCATGGCCAGTGATTGCCTGGCGCGGGGCGAAACCAGCCTGGCCGAAGTGCTGCGCGCGGTGCAGGGCTGAGCCATGCCGACTTATCGTTATCAAGCCGTCGACCTGGCCGGCAAAGCCCACAAGGCCAGCCTGCAGGCCGACAGCGAGCGCCATGCACGGCAACTGTTGCGTGAGCAGGGCCTGTTCGCCCGCCAGTTGCACCGTCATGAGGCAGGTACCCGGCAACCCCGCCGCCAGCGCTTGAGCCGTGCACAGTTGTGCGAATTGACCCGCCAGTTGGCGACGTTGACTGGCGCGGGCATACCCTTGGTCGATGCCTTGGCCACACTCGAACGGCAATTACGCCAGCCGGCCTTGCACAGCGTGCTGGTGGCCTTGCGCGGCTCGCTCGCCGAGGGCCTGGGGCTGGCGCGTAGCCTGGCCCGCCAGGGGGCGCCGTTCAGTGGCCTGTACTGTGCGCTGGTCGAGGCCGGTGAGCGCTCCGGGCGGCTGGCCCAGGTGCTCACGCGCCTGGCCGATCACCTGGAGCAGGTGCAACGGCAACAGCACAAAGCGCGTACTGCCTTGATCTACCCCTGTGTGCTGATGGGCGTGTCGCTGGCGGTGGTGGTCGGCCTGATGACTTTCGTAGTGCCCAAGCTCACCGAACAGTTTGCCCACGCCGGGCAGAGCCTGCCGTTGATTACCGCCGTGCTGATCGGCCTGAGCCAAGGGCTGGTGCACGCCGGGCCGTGGCTGCTGGGGTTGGCGCTGGCAGGGGCGCTGCTCGCCAACTGGCTGCTGCGCAAGCCGCATTGGTGCCTGCGCCGAGACGCATGGCTGTTGCGCCTGCCACGTATCGGCAGCCTGCTGCAGGTGCTGGAAAGCGCACGCCTGGCGCGCAGCCTGGCGATTCTCAGCGGCAGTGGCGTAGCCCTGCTCGAAGCGTTGCAGGTGGCCACCGAGACGGTCGCCAACCGGCGCATTCGCCAGGCCATGGAACAGGTGCGCCAGCAGGTGCAAGGCGGCACCAGCCTGCACCGTGCGCTGGATGCCTGCCAACAGTTTCCGCCGTTGCTGGTGAACATGGTCGGCAGCGGCGAGGCCAGCGGCACGTTGGCTGACATGCTCGAACGCGTCGCCGACGACCAGGAACGCGGCTTCGCCCGCCAAGTGGACACCGCCATGGCGCTTTTCGAACCCCTGATGATCCTGGTGATGGGCGCCGTGGTGCTGTTCATCGTGCTGGCGGTGCTGCTGCCGATCATGCAACTCAACCAGGGCCTGCAACTGTGAACACAAGGAGTACTTCCATGCAGCATCGTCGTAACCGTCAGCGTGGTTTCACCCTCATGGAGATCATGGTGGTGATCTTCATCATCGGCCTGCTGATCGCCGTGGTCGCTCCCAGCGTGCTGGGCAACCAAGACAAAGCCATGCGGCAGAAGGTGATGGCCGACCTTGCCACCCTCGAACAGGCACTGGACATGTATCGGCTGGATAACCTGCGGTTCCCGAGCAATGAACAAGGCCTGGCTGCGCTGGTGAAAAAACCGGCCCAGGAGCCGCTGCCGCGTTCGTGGCGCAGCGATGGTTATGTGCGCCGCTTGCCGGAAGATCCGTGGGGTACTCCTTACCAGTACCGCATGCCGGGTGAGCATGGCCGGGTGGATGTCTATTCGCTGGGCGCCGATGGTGTGCCGGGCGGCGAAGGCCAGGATGCCGACCTGGGTAACTGGGCGCTGTAAAGCATGTTAGATAAGCCTGATGTGGCCCTTCGCGGGCAAGCCCGCTCCTACAGGATACATACAGGCCTGAAGACCTGTGCCGAACCTGTGGGAGCGGGCTTGCCCGCGAAGGGCCGCATAGCGGTCCGATTAGCCCATCAACAAGGCTTCAGCCTCATCGAACTGCTGGTGGTACTGGCCATCGCTGGCCTGATGACGGGGCTCGCCGTGGCGTCGCTCGACAGCGGCAAGGCCAGCGTCGATCAGGCCTTGCAGCGGCTGGCTGCACAAGTTCACGTGCAGGCCGCCGAGGCACGGCATGCCGGCCAGTTACGCGGGCTGCGCTGGACCGGCCAGCGCCCGGAGTTCGTGCGGCGTGAACGCGATGGCTGGGTCGTCGAACCGGTCAGCCTGGGCGAGTGGCCCAAGGGCTTGCAGCCCGACTGGCCAGCCAGCCCGCAGCCGCGCCTTCTGTTCACCCCGCAAGGTTGGGCGCAGCCGGGTTCGGTGCGCTGGCGCTGGGCCGAGGGCAGCCAGCAATGGGCCTGGAGCCGAGACGGCCGCCTGCAGACGGCGGCGCTGCCATGAAGCGCCAACAGCGTGGTTTTACCCTGCTGGAAGTGACCGTGGCCCTGGCGATTGCCGCCGTATTGGCGGTCATCACCAGCCAGGTCCTGCGCCAGCGCCTGGCGGTGCAGGACAACTTGCAACAGCACCGCCTTGGCCTGCTCTGCGCCCGCGAACTGCAAGCCCGTTTCACCGTCGAGCAGTACTGGCCGGCCCACAATCAGGTGGATGGGCAGCTGAGCCAAGGCGGCCAGGTGTGCCATTGGCAGCTGAAACTGCGCCGCACCGGCGTGCGTGACCTGCGCAGGGGTGAACTGCTGCTGTTCGGCGACCGCGACCAGCGGCTGCCGCTTGGCCAATACAGTGTGTTTCTGGAGCGCCCATGAAGCGGCAGCAGGCAGGCCTGACCCTGATCGAACTGATGGTGGCCCTGGCCCTCACCGCGCTGCTCGGCGTCATGCTGGCAGCGTTGGTCAATGGCTGGCTGAAGGTGCGTGAGCGGTTGCAGGTGAGCAGCCAGGAGGCGTCGGTGCTGGACTTCTGCCTGGCCCTGGAACGGCGCTTCGACAGCCCGGTCCTGCGCCGGGTGTATGACCAGCGATTGCCCTTGCCCAGCCGTTGGTTCGACTGGCAAGCGGCGAGCGGCCAACTGCTGTGGGTGGCGGCGACAGGCCTTCCCGAAGCCGAAGGCGGGTCGCGTCTGCAGCGCCAGCGTCTGCGCTTCGAGGCGCGTGAGCAACGCCTGCTGCTGGAAACCTCGGCGGACCTGTATGCCGCCTCGGCGCCGCGCTGGGTGCTGCGTGAACAGCTAGGGCGGGTGAGCGCGATGAACATCCTTTACCACCAGGGTGGCCGCTGGCTGCCCTGGCCTTCCGATCAACCCGCGCACCCCGGCCGTGGCGTGCGCCTGGAATTGCAACGTGATGGAGCACCGTATGCCTGCACCTTCGTCCTTCCCTGGGGGCGCTCATGAACCTTGACTGGCGTCGACGCTCACCGGCTCGACCTTGGCTGTTGGTGCGTCCTGGCAACCCTTGGGACTGGTTACTGGTCGAGGGCGGTGTCGCGCTACGCCAGGGGCAGGGCGAACCGCCGGCGAACCTGCAGGCACGGGTGGCGTTGATCGTGCCGGCCGAGCACTGTAGCCATTTCCAGTTGCCCGCACCGCCAGGGCTCAAGCGTGAAGAATGGCCATTGCTGCTTGAAGACCGCTTGCTGCAAAGCGCGGATGAGGTGGTGTGCGGGTATTTGGGGCGCGAGGCCGGGCAAGTTCGGTTACTGGCGGTGGCGCGCGAGCGCCTGGACGATTGGCGCGGGCAATGCGCCGAGTGGGGGCTGATGGCCGAGCGTTGCTGGGCCGAATTCCAGTTGCTGCCGGCACCCGAGGCGGGGGCCGCCTGGTGGTGGCGCAAGCAAGACGGGGTCAGCCTGCTCAAGGGGCTGAGCGAAGACGCTGGCGAGCATTGGTTGGCCTGGCCTGAAGCCATGGGCGAGGTGCTGGTCGAACCCTGGCCGCAATTACGCAGGCTACCTCTGGAAGGCCAGTGGCCTACAGCATTGGCAGCGCTGGACAGCTTGCCTGGCCTGTTCGAGCAGCGGCGGCGTCGCACGTTGGCGGGGCCGACGCGGCAGCAGTGCCAGCTCATGGCTGCCTGCCTGCTGTTGGCGTGCACCTGGGGCGGCGTGTGGGCGGCCCAGCAATGGCGCCAGGCCCAGCTCTGGAAAGCCCAGGTGGTTGCTGTGACGGGTGAGCAGGCGGGCCCCAGGCAGGCTGCTCAGGCGCTCAAGCGCCTGCGTGAGGCCGGCTTGCAGCAGCAAGTGCGCCTGCGTCAGCTCGACGATTTACAAGGGCGCTTGCACGCCTGGCTGAGTGAGCATCCCGGCTGGCGCCTGCAAGCGGTGCACTTTGATGGCCAGCGCTGGCATGTGCGGCTGGAGGGTGAGGGCGCCACACCGCCTTGGCGCGAGATGGCCAGTGCGGTGGGCGCTCAGGTGCAGGTCAGTGGCGGCGAGTCGTCGCCAACCGTGGTGTTCGACTTGGAGGTGGCGGCATGAGCACGGCGTGGATGCAGCGTCACCGTTTGCCGCTGGCCGTGTGCCTCATCGCGCTGCTGTCGAGCGTGCTGCTGCTACGTGAAGGCGTGGCGCAATTGCGCGCGCTGAGCCAATGGCAGGCGCTGGCGCAAATGGCAGTAGGTTTGCAGGGCGGTACGACGCTGAACCTGGAGCGTCTGCGCCAGTCGGCTCAGGCGCGGCAGATCGAATTACTGGAGGTGGTCACGCAGGGCGAGGCCTGGCACCTGCGCGGTCAGGTGGGCGATGAGCAGGCCTTGCTGGGTTGGGTACGTGCGCTGCAGGCCGAAGGCGCACAGCCCTTGCAGTGGGGGCTGGAGCAAGACACCCAGGGTATGCGCTTCGACCTGGTACTTCGGCCATGAGCCGGGGCGCAGTGGCGTGGTTGCTGCTGGTGTTCAGTGTGACCTTACTGGTGCAGTTGCCCGCCAGCGGGCTGGTGCGTGGCTTCGGGGTACCGGCCGCGGGTGTGAGCGGCAGCCTGTGGCAGGGGCAGGCGCAGCAGATCGGCCCGTTCGGGCCGTTGCAATGGGCCTTACAGCCTTGGCGTTTGCAAGGGCAGGGTGCGCTGGGGTTTCAGGGACAGGCGTGGCACGTGCAGGTCCACGGTTGGCCCTGGCGCTGGGAGGGGGAAGTGCGCCCGGCCGCGGCACAGGTGACGGTACCGGCGGCGTATCGCCTGGCCGGGCAGTGGCAGGGTTCGCTGCGTGTACAGGGTGCGTGGCGGCAATGCCTGGCCAGCGAAGGGCGCCTCACGGTTACGGACTTGGCGCTGAGTGAGCCCTGGTCGCTGGGGTTGGGGCAGGGCCGGGTCGAGGTGCAGTGCCGCGGGGGTTGGCACCTGTTGGGGCAGTTGCTGCAGCCAGGGCAGCATCAGCTCGACGTGGATGCCGATGTGCGGGGGCGACAGGCCCAGATCGCCATCGCGCTGCAACCCGATGCTGCCCTGACCCCGCTGCTGCGCGGCGCGCAGTGGCTGGGGCCGGAGGCAACGACAGGGCAGCGGCGCGTCCGTTGGTAACCACCCGAATCTGCGGCCAAGCGCCCCCCCCTGTAGGAGCAGCCT